>NZ_CAWPAV010000155.1:0-38778 GCF_963885725.1 Proteus sp. G4380 | reverse complement strand
AGTTTAATTTAGGATAAATAATGTATCTATCCGTTGAATAGAAATAACTCATACACTCTATAGCAATCATACCTTAAGCCATAAAAATAAATAATATTCCTTTGTAAAACAACAATATACAATCATTTTATTTTTAAATATGGGTAGCAAAATGGCATAACTGTATTGAAGAATGATTATTTGTAAGCTTTATCTCTAAAGTTTAGCTGATAGTTGATAGTTTAATGTTATTTTAGAAGGTCGTTTTTTTAGCATGGTTACTCTGCTACTCATTAAACTTCTCTTTCGAGCATTATTGTATCTATAATACATTTTTCACTATGAAACCTTCACCATACTGCAATAGGGCAAGATTGTGCCCTTCCAATAATACTAACAAATGATAATAATTGAGGGGGGGTATCTGCTAATAAGGTATCGTTAAACAATATAAATTAACTATAGTAAATCTTATACACATAGTATTAATGAATAAAAATTATACTAAAAGTATCCCTTTTTTTGCCTTCCCCTACTCTTCATATCAGTTAGGCTGAGTAAAACAAATTCCGCATTTTTTAGCAAACCAGGGCTCAGGTATTCTTGTTTAGCGCCATATTTTCGTTATTGCTGTGTTTAAACCACTATTTAACACACAAAAAATGAAATAAAAATATATTTAAAAACAATAAGATGAGATAAAATCGAACAAAAATACACGTGACTACTTGCTGACAGCACCTAAAGGCGCCATAAAATAGAACAATAAAAAATGCCAATCTCCAGTTTGATCAGAGATTGGCATGATATGTAGTTTTAACTAGAGGTAATTAACAAAAATGTTACTTATTTAATAGCGATTTAACAGCATCACCGATATCAGCTAAACTACGTACTGTTTTAACGCCAGCGGCTTCTAATGCGGCAAATTTCTCGTCAGCAGTACCTTTACCACCCGCAATAATGGCGCCAGCATGCCCCATACGCTTACCTTTAGGTGCTGTAACACCAGCAATATAGCCTACAACAGGTTTGGTAACGTGATCTTTGATATAAGCAGCTGCTTCTTCTTCTGCTGTACCACCAATTTCACCAATCATAACAATTGCTTCTGTTTGCGGATCTTCTTGGAATAGCTTCAGAATATCAATAAAGTTCGATCCCGGAATTGGGTCACCACCGATACCAACACAGGTTGATTGACCTAAACCAACGTCAGTAGTTTGTTTTACTGCTTCATAAGTTAAAGTACCTGAACGAGAGACAATACCTACTTTGCCAGGTAAGTGAATGTGACCAGGCATAATACCAATTTTGCACTCACCTGGAGTAATAACACCCGGACAGTTAGGGCCAATCATGCGAACACCAGCTTCATCTAATTTTACTTTTACAGTCAGCATATCCAGCGTAGGAATACCTTCTGTAATTGTAATAATTAGTTTAATACCTGCATCAATAGCTTCTAAAATAGAGTCTTTGCAAAATGGTGCTGGTACATAAATAACCGTCGCCGTCGCCCCCGTTGCTTCCACTGCTTCACGTACAGTATTAAATACTGGTAAGCCTAAATGTGTTGTACCACCTTTACCCGGTGTAACACCACCCACCATTTGAGTACCGTAAGCAATAGCTTGTTCGGAGTGGAAAGTTCCTTGGCTTCCAGTGAAACCTTGGCAAATAACTTTAGTGTTTTTATCGATTAAAATAGACATTATTTTGCCTCCGCTGCTGCAACAACTTGTTTAGCGGCATCCGTTAAGCTCTTAGCAGCAATAATATTTAAACCGCTATCTGCTAATTTTTTAGTGCCTAACTCTGCATTGTTTCCTTCAAGACGAACAACAACTGGTACGTTAACACCGACTTCTTCAACTGCACCAATAATACCGTCTGCAATAAGGTCACAACGTACAATGCCACCGAAAATGTTGACTAATACAGCACTGACATTTTCATCTGACAAAATAATCTTAAATGCTTCTGTAACACGCTCTTTGGTTGCCCCTCCCCCAACATCAAGGAAGTTAGCAGGTTCACCGCCATGCAGTTTAACGATATCCATGGTTCCCATAGCTAAACCAGCGCCATTAACCATACAACCGATATTGCCATCGAGTGCTACATAATTTAATTCCCATTGTGCCGCTTGCGCTTCACGTGGATCTTCTTGTGATGGATCATGCATTTCACGCATTTCCGGTTGACGGAATAACGCATTACTGTCCACACCTAATTTACCATCAAGACAAATCAAATCATCATCTTTGGTGATCACCAATGGGTTGATCTCAATAAGCGCTAAATCACGCTCTAAGAAGATCGTCGCTAATCCCATAAATATTTTAGCAAATTGACTAACTTGTTTGCCTTTTAAACCGAGTTTGAAGGCTAATTCTCGTCCCTGATAAGGCATAGGTCCTGTCAGCGGATCAATAATGGCACGATGAATAAGCTCTGGCGTTTCTTCCGCCACTTTTTCAATTTCAACGCCACCTTCAGTGGAAGCCATAAAGACAACACGACGGGTACCACGGTCAACAACAGCACCAAGATAAAGTTCTTTAGCAATATCTGTTGCCGCTTCAACCAAGATTTGTGTTACTGGTTGGCCATTAGCATCTGTTTGATAAGTTACTAAACGTTTGCCTAACCATTGTTCAGCAAATGCGCGGATCTCTTCTTTTGAGTTGACGACTTTTACGCCACCCGCTTTACCACGTCCACCCGCGTGAACTTGACATTTAACAACCCAAGGGCCTTGGCCAATTTTTGATGCAGCTTCTTCTGCCTCGCGCGGCGTGGAGCAGGCGAAACCAGCAGGTGCTGGTAATCCATACCGTGAGAAAAGCTGTTTTGCCTGATACTCGTGTAAATTCATGATGTTCTATCCATAATCTTGTTGAAAGTCGGACTTTCTTATTTTTTTGACTATAAGCCAGAAAAATCTGGCTTCACGAACACACTGTACTTCTTTGATGCTTGTGTATGTTGCTGTAGAGGCAGGAGGAGCATCTCCTGCCTAAAAGCGATATTTATTACCTACACATCCAGTAATAAACGGGCAGGATCTTCTAGCATTTCTTTAACGGTCACTAAGAAACCGACAGACTCACGGCCATCAATTAAACGATGGTCATAAGAAAGTGCTAGATACATCATAGGTAGAATAACAACCTGACCATCAACTGCCATTGGGCGATCTTTAATCGCATGCATACCCAAAATAGCACTTTGTGGTGGGTTGATAATCGGTGTTGACATTAATGAGCCAAAAACACCACCGTTAGTAATAGTAAAATTACCGCCCGTTAAATCTTCAACGGTTAATTTACCATCACGACCTTTCACTGCTAATGCTTTGATATTTTTCTCAATATCCGCCATGCTCATCGCATCTGCATCACGTAATACCGGTGTTACTAGACCACGAGGTGTTGATACGGCAATACTGATATCAAAATAGTTGTGGTAAACCACATCAGTACCATCAATAGACGCATTGACTTCTGGATAACGTTTTAACGCTTCAACTACCGCTTTAATGTAGAAAGACATAAAGCCTAAACGTACACCGTGGCGTTTTTCGAATGCTTCACCATATTGCGCACGTAAATTTTTAATAGGCTGCATGTTGATTTCGTTAAACGTTGTCAACATAGCGGTAGTATTTTTCGCTTCTAATAAACGCTCTGCAACACGTTTGCGTAAACGTGTCATTGGTACACGTTTCTCACTACGATGCGATAATGGAGCTTGAGAAACTTCAGCGGTGGCCGCTGTTGCTGATTTATTATTAGCAACATGGCTTTCAATATCTTGACGAGTTAAGCGTCCACCAACACCACTGCCTTTTACATCTGCTGGATTAATATCGTGTTCAGCGACTAAACGACGTGCTGTCGGGCTAAGAGCATCATTGCTTTCTTTCGCAACAATATCCGCACTTTGACGTTGCGCAGGCGTCGTATCTTGTGCAGGTTTCACATCCGCAGGAATACCAGTGCTATCACCAAGACGAATACGTCCTAATAATTGGCGTGAACCTACCGTAGCGCCTTCTTCTTCAAGAATGCTATCCAGCACCCCAGCTTCACTCGCCGGTACTTCTAACACAACTTTATCTGTTTCAATTTCAACCAGCACTTCATCGCGTTGAATGCTATCACCAGGTTTTTTATGCCAAGTTGCGACTGTCGCGTCAGCAACTGATTCAGGGAGATCCGGTACTAGAATATCTACACTACTCATTTTCTATCCTTATTTATTCAACTTTCAGTGCATCTTCAACCAGAGCTTTTTGTTGCTCCTGATGAACAGAGGTATAACCAACAGCTGGAGAAGCTGATGCAGGACGACCTGCATAACGTAATGTTGCGCCAGTAGGAATAGCATCACGGAAGTTATGCTGACTACAATACCAAGCGCCCTGATTTAGCGGTTCTTCTTGACACCAAATAAAATCTTTCACATGAGCATAAGGTGCCAAAATCTGTGCCATATCATCATGAGGGAATGGATATAGCTGTTCAATACGAATAATCGCAACATCTGTTTGCCTATTAGCACGACGTTGTTCTAATAAATCGTAGTAAACTTTCCCTGAACACATCACGACACGTTTCACATCCGCTGGATTTAATTCATCTAACTCACCAATTACAGGTAAGAATTTACCATCCGCTAATTCATCTAAGCTTGATACCGCTAATGGATGACGTAACAGTGATTTAGGTGACATAACGATTAATGGGCGACGCATACCACGTAACGCTTGGCGACGTAACATATGGTAAACCTGCGCCGGTGTGGAAGGCACACAAACTTGCATGTTTTGCTCTGCACATAATTGCAGATAGCGTTCCAAACGTGCAGATGAGTGCTCTGGACCTTGACCTTCATAACCATGAGGTAACAGCATGACTAAGCCACACATACGACCCCATTTTTGCTCACCAGAGCTAATAAATTGGTCGATAACCACTTGTGCTACGTTAGCAAAGTCACCAAATTGCGCTTCCCAAATAGTCAGCCCGCGAGGCTCAGTAGTAGCATAACCATATTCAAATGCTAATACCGCTTCTTCTGTTAAGACAGAATCCCAAACATTAAATTGACCTTGGGCGTTATGAATATTGGCTAATGGTACATAAACTGAACCATTGGTTTGATTGTGAATAACCGCGTGACGATGGAAGAATGTGCCACGGCCTGCATCTTCACCAGAGAGGCGAATAGTAATACCTTGATCCACTAAAGTGGCATACGCTAAGGTTTCAGCCGCCCCCCAATCGAGTAATTTTTCGCCTTCAGCCATAACAGCACGATCGGCATAAATTTTCTCGACGCGTGATTGCATTGCGATTTCAGAAGGTACTGTGCTGACACGACGCGCTAAATCTTGTAAGCGTGATTTTTCGACTTTATGCGGATACTCTTCATTCCATTCATGGTTTAAGTAAGGTTCCCATGTATAAGAATGTAGCCCCATAGGACGATACTCTTCAACGACACAATCACCACGATCGAGAGCATCACGATAGAGATTAACTAACTCAGTAACATCATTAGCTTCGATTAAACCTTGCTCTACTAACTTATCAGCATAGATCTTACGAGGTGTTGGATGTTTTTTGATTTTTTGATACATCAATGGCTGAGTTGCATTTGGCTCATCCGCCTCGTTATGTCCATGACGACGATAACAAACAAGGTCAATCATCACATCACGCTTAAAGGTATTACGGAAATCCAACGCTAAACGGGTGACGAAAGCTACCGCTTCAGGATCATCTGCATTTACGTGGAAAATAGGTGCTTGAACCATTTTCACAATATCAGTGCAGTATTCTGTTGAACGGGCATCTTTAGGATTTGATGTGGTAAAACCAACTTGGTTATTAATAACGATACGAACCGTACCACCAACTTCATAACCGCGAGCTTGTGACATGTTCAGTGTTTCTTGAACAACACCTTGCCCTGTCACTGCTGCGTCACCATGAATGGTGATCGGAAGAACCATATTACTGCGCGCTTCATCTAAGCGGTCACGACGAGCACGGACTGAACCGATAACAACCGGACTCACAATTTCTAAGTGAGATGGGTTAAAGGCTAAAGCAAGGTGAACTTGAGCACCTTCTGTTGCAAAATCAGATGAAAAGCCTTGGTGATATTTAACGTCACCAGTTCCCAAATGCTCTTTGTGTATACCCGCAAATTCATCAAATAAATCTGCCGGTTTTTTCCCTAAAATATTAACCAGAACGTTTAAACGTCCGCGGTGAGCCATGCCAAGTACCACTTCACGGGTATCTTGTTTCCCTGCATGACGAATTAAGTCTTTTAACATTGGGATCAGAGCATCCCCACCTTCTAAAGAGAAACGTTTTGCTCCTGGGAATTTAGCCCCTAAGTAACGTTCTAACCCTTCAGCTGCAGTCAGTTCTGCTAAAAAGCGAATTTTTTCTTCTTTAGTAAATTGGTCTGCAACATTGACAGATTCTAAACGTTGTTGGATCCAACGTTTTTCTTCTGTATTGGTAATATGCATATATTCAGCACCGATAGAACCGCAGTAAATACGTTTCAGTGCTTCATAGATATCACCGAGTTTCATGGTTTCTTTGCCGATAGCAAAAGAACCAACATTAAAGGTTTCTTCAAAATCTTCTTTGGTGAGATTATGGAAAGCAGGATCTAAATCTGGAACAGATTCTCTTTTCCATAAACCAAGCGGATCGAGATTAGCATTTTGGTGACCACGAAAACGAAACGCATTAATGAGCTGCAAAACTTTAACTTGTTTTGAGTCCATTGCAGGATCGCTTACCGAGGTATGATATCGAGTGGATTCTTTTGCGAGGCGTCTGAAGTAGTCGCGGGTTTGAGAATGCGACTGTTCTGCGCCTTGACTTACGGGTAGTTGTTGAAAGATTTCTCTCCAACTTTCGTCAACAGAGTTTGGGTCAGTTAGGTAATCTTCATAGATTTCTTCTATGTAAGACTGATTCTCTCCTGCTAGAAATGTGGAATCTAGCCAGTCCTTCATTGCGCCGTTCTGCATTATGATCCCTTAAGCTATACAGCTTTAGTTCGCCGTGGATAACTAGTACCGTTATTAAACGGTGTCGATTGCAAGGTTCTCTTATGACCCGCTATCTCGCAGGTTCTTAAAATATTGGAGTTTTTCACTCTCAAGGAACCTTTAAAAACTGTCTAACAGTGTTTAAAGGTGCCTCCAAAAACCGCTATCAAGACAAACTTATACAAATACACAGACTACTTATTGCAAACGTCTAACTTAATTTTTTCATTAACCGCCCTAACTATTTTAGGGCGGTTATTAATTTATGCACTATGTTTTAGCAACATTGATTTAATATGACCAATTGCTTTAGTCGGATTTAACCCTTTTGGACATACGCTGACACAGTTCATAATACCGTGACAACGGAATACACTAAACGCATCACTTAAATCATCAAGACGAGATTCTGTTTCAGTATCACGACTATCAATCAAGAAACGATACGCTGCTAACAGTCCAGCAGGTCCGATAAACTTATCTGGATTCCACCAGAATGACGGGCAAGATGTTGAACAACAAGCACAAAGAATACACTCATAAAGTCCGTCAAGTTTTTCACGTTGTTCTGGTGACTGTAGATTCTCACGAGCCGGAGGATTTTTGTCGTCGTTAATCACATATGGACGGATCTTCTCGTACTGCGTATAGAATTGAGTCATATCCACTATTAAATCACGAATAACCGGTAGACCTGGTAACGGTCTGATCACAATTTTCTTACTTCCTTTCTGTAAAGATGAAATAGGTGTGATACATGCCAAACCATTTTTACCATTCATGTTCACTCCATCGGAGCCACATACACCTTCACGGCAAGAACGACGGAATGATAATGTAGGATCTTTTTCCTTTAATTGAATTAATGCATCTAGCAACATCATGTCACGCCCTTCAGGTACTTCAAGCGTGTAATCTTGCATACGCGGCGCATTATCAACGTCGGGATTATAACGATAAATTGAAAATTCAAGTTTCATAATTCAGTCTCCGCAACTTCAATAACACCGCTAATTAATATGTACGCACTTTTGGAGGGAAAGCCTCACGCAGTTTCGGCTGCATATTGACTTTACGTCGTGTCATTGTTTCGGTTTGCGGTTGATATAATGTATGGCATAACCAGTTTTCATCATCACGATCAGGGAAATCGAAACGGCTATGTGCACCACGACTTTCCGTGCGGAAATTAGCAGATACCGCTGTGGCATAAGCTGTTTCCATCAAGTTATCTAACTCTAAGCACTCAATACGCTGTGTATTAAATTCACTTGAATTATCATCGAGTCGGGCATTTTGCAGGCGTTCACGGATCACTTTCAGCTCTTCTAAGCCCTTCGCCATTGCATCCCCTTCACGGAAGACCGAGAAGTTATGTTGCATACAAGATTGTAATGCTTTACGGATCTCAACCGGATCTTCGCCTGAACGATTATTTTCCCAACGATGTAAGCGTGTTAATGCAGCTTCAACATCAGAATCGCTGGCATCACGCATCGTGCCCTGCTCCATCAAAGACTCTTTTAAGTGAACACCCGCAGAACGACCAAATACCACAAGGTCAAGCAGTGAGTTACCACCTAATCGGTTAGCACCATGGACAGATACACAAGCAATTTCACCCACAGCAAATAATCCTGGGATCACTTCATCTTCGCCTTTCTCATTCATGCGAATAGCTTGTCCGGTAACTTTAGTTGGGATCCCCCCCATCATATAGTGACAAGTAGGAATAACCGGAATAGGTTCTTTAACTGGGTCAACATGAGCAAAGGTACGAGAGAGATCAAGGATACCCGGTAGACGAGATTCCAGAACTTCTTTACCTAAGTGGTCGAGTTTCAGTTTGGCATGAGGTCCCCATGGTCCATCGCAACCACGGCCTTCACGGATTTCAATCATAATAGAACGTGCAACTACGTCACGGCCTGCTAAGTCTTTAGCATTTGGTGCATAACGTTCCATAAAGCGTTCACCGTCTTTATTCAGTAGATAGCCACCTTCACCACGGCAACCTTCCGTCACTAACACCCCAGCCCCTGCGATACCTGTTGGGTGGAATTGCCACATTTCCATATCTTGTAAAGGCACACCCGCACGAACTGCCATACCAACACCATCACCCGTATTGATATGCGCATTAGTTGTTGATTGGTAAATACGCCCCGCACCACCTGTCGCTAAAATGGTGGCATTGGCTTTAAAATAAACAACTTCACCTGTTTCAATGCAAATAGCGGTACAACCAACAACATCACCGTCTTGGTTTTTAACTAAATCCAGCGAATACCATTCAGAAAAGATAGTGGTATGATTTTTTAAATTTTGTTGATACAAAGTATGTAATAGTGCATGGCCTGTACGGTCAGCAGCGGCAGCAGTACGGGCAGCTTGTTCACCACCAAAATTTTTCGACTGACCACCAAATGGGCGTTGGTATATCCGTCCATCATCAAGACGAGAGAAAGGAAGTCCCATATGTTCCAGCTCTAAAATAGCTTCTGGACCGGTTTTACACATATATTCGATAGCATCTTGGTCACCGATATAGTCGGAACCTTTAACAGTATCGTACATATGCCATTCCCAGTTATCCTCATGGGTATTGCCTAAAGCAACTGTAATACCACCTTGAGCGGAAACAGTATGAGAACGAGTAGGAAAAACTTTTGAGATTAGTGCACATGACAGACCCATTTGAGAAATCTGTAAAGCGGCGCGCATACCTGCACCACCAGCACCAATTACAACTGCGTCAAATTCTCTAACTGGCAGATTCATTACACACCCCACACCACAATTGTTCCATAAATAAGATAAACCAACAGCGCAACGACAATAATAAGTTGTAACGTCAAACGTAATGCTATTGGCTTAATATAGTCCGTTAACACTTGCCACATACCAATCCATGCATGAATTAGAATAGAAAGTAGCGTTAATAGGGTAAAAACTTTGGTTAGAGAGGAGCTAAAGAATCCACGCCAAACTTCATAGGTAATATCAGTTGTTGCAACAAAACCAACAAAATATAAAACATATAAGAAAATAATGATGGCAGTTGCACGTAGGAATAACCAATCCTGTATGCCTGTACGGCCTAAAGTAGAAGAATTACTTACCATACTAATACCCCCGCCAATATTGATAAAATAACGGTAATAATCATTGAAATTGCCGCAGAACGACGACCAACAACCAATGTTTCATCAATAAAGCCGAAGTCCATTAACATATGACGAATACCACCACAAATGTGGTATGCCAATGCTGTTAGGATGCCCCATAAAATAAACTTCGCGAAGAAGCCAGTCATGATATCAGCGGCTTGCTGAAAACCTTCGGGAGATGAGAGAGAGGTGCCAAGTAACCACAGTAAAATACCAACTGCGACTAACATGATAACCCCTGAGACACGATGCAAGATCGATGCGATAGCAGGGAGTGGAAACTGTATCGTCTGTAAATCCAGATTGACAGGTCTTTGTTTTTTCACAATTTATGCCCACACAGCTTTTATAATTTTTCCTTCCTCCGGACCTGGATGGAAATTAAGCAGCGAATGGGGTACAAAGGCACACTTTAAGTAAAATGTTAAATCCGTCTATTTTACAAAAATTGTGGATTCGTTACGCTGGTTCTCCATACAACAAAGGTTCCGGAGACCTGGGCGCAGTATAAGTGCTTCACAAACTTATTACAATTACCACACAACTTGTGTGCTAGACATTTGGTTCGAACAGTGAGAGGGATCACTTTTTCAAACATCCAATGTAATAATCGTTATCATTTTTGACACATGTACAACATTTTTCTTACATTTAGTGCATATTTTTAATGTTTATGTTTTTTTTGTGCGCAAACACGCTTCCAGAAATCGAAAACTTATGTAAAAGTGTAAGCAGAACACATTCTAAGTGCCTTGCATAAAAAAGCACCTAAAAAACATAACATCAAAAGCTCCTTAACAAAAGTGACACACTATAGACCTACGGTTTTACTCGTGTTAAGCCATAAAATAAAACTCGCTAGGTACTTTTTATCAACTATAGTTTCACTATCGAAGTGCATCTTTATGAAGATACCCTCGACTTTGTTAGGAGACATAATAAGCGCTAAGGAGATTATAAATGGCTGATAACAAAGCTAAGTTAACGATTGGTGAAACTTCTGTGGACTTGGACGTTCTCTCCCCTACACTCGGTTCCAAAGTCATTGATATTCGTACTCTCGGCTCCAAAGGTTATTACACCTATGATCCAGGCTTTACCTCAACGGCATCTTGTGAATCGAAAATTACCTATATCGACGGTAATAACGGGATTTTACTGCACCGCGGTTTCCCAATTGGGCAATTGGCTACTGAGTCAACCTACTTAGAAGTATGTTATATCCTGCTTTATGGCGAAGCACCGACCCAAGAGCAATACGATAAATTTAAAACAACCGTCACTCGCCATACCATGATCCATGAGCAAATCACCCGCCTGTTCCATGGTTTCCGTCGTGACTCACACCCGATGGCTGTACTTTGTGGTGTGACAGGAGCTTTAGCTGCCTTTTACCATGATGCGCTTGATGTCTCTAATCCAGTTCACCGTGATATCACAGCATATCGTTTACTGTCTAAGATGCCTACTGTAGCCGCAATGTGTTACAAGTACTCCATAGGACAACCTTTTGTTTATCCAAGAAACGATCTGTCTTATGCAGGTAACTTCCTACATATGATGTTTGCCACACCTTGTGAAGAGTACGTGGTTAACCCAGTTCTTGAACGTGCGATGGATAGGATCTTTATTCTTCATGCCGACCATGAACAAAATGCTTCAACATCTACTGTACGTACTGCAGGCTCTTCAGGTGCAAATCCATTTGCCTGTATTGCTGCGGGTATTGCTTCACTATGGGGACCTGCTCATGGTGGTGCTAACGAAGCTTGTTTACGTATGTTGGAAGAGATCAAAACCGTTGAACATATTCCTGAATTTATTAAACGCGCAAAAGACAAGAATGACTCTTTCCGTTTAATGGGCTTTGGTCACCGTGTATATAAAAACTACGATCCGCGTGCAACAGTCATGCGCGAAACTTGTCACGAAGTGTTAAAAGAACTGAATCTCAATGACAGTTTACTTGAAGTGGCAATGGAATTAGAACGCATCGCCTTAAATGACCCGTATTTTATTGAGAAAAAACTCTATCCTAACGTCGATTTCTATTCAGGTATTATTCTAAAAGCGCTAGGTATTCCATCAAATATGTTTACGGTCATTTTCGCTATTGCACGTACTATCGGTTGGATTGCTCACTGGAATGAAATGCATGAAGATGGACTGAAAATTGCACGTCCTCGTCAGTTATATACTGGTTATAACGAGCGTAAATTCCACAGTGAACTTAAAAATAAATAAATCGATTTAAACACGATTTATTGACTGGCTAAGCCCCGTTTTTGCGGGGCTTTATGCTATTAGTATGGATCAATTTCTTAAATACTCTTGTGGTGTTTGCCCGGTCATTTTTTTAAAAAAAGTGATAAAGGCACTATCGCTGGCAAACCCTAATAATTGACTAATTTCTAAATAACGATGATGTGTGGCTAATAACTCTATCGCTTTCATTAATCGCCATTGCTGACGCCATTGTTGATAGCTTAATCCTGTTTCTTTATAAAATAATCGAGTAATGGTTTTTTCACTAGCGCCAATATATTGCGCTAATTCTTGTAGTGGCGGAGGTAATTCATCGAAAGATAATTTTCTTAACCGTCTATCACTGGGCATTGATAAATGATTAGGTTGACGTTTAGCTTGCTGAATTTCATCTAAAAAAACAGCTAATAAATTTGCATACCGCCCTACTTCCCACTGGGTGTCAAAATCAGCAATAGCAATACGCTCTAATATCTCTCTAAGTAAAGGTGAAATAGTTAATATTTCGCTTTCAGTTGGGAAACGATGATGAAATTTATCGGCAATATAAACTGAACGATAACCTACAGCCGCATACATCTCGACTCGGTGTTCCAATTTTGGCGGGATCCAGGCAATTCTCATAGGTGGTAAAACAGATACACGAGAGGCTAAAGTAATTCTCATACAACCCGATTGAGTAAACAGTAACTGCCCCCTATCATGTGAGTGAAAACCTGAATCATGTTTTCCCATCTCTGCAGCAATACCCACAACTGATGCAAGGTGTTCTTCTGGCACAAAGTGGTCGTATTGATTAAGCCAAGCCATCACTTGTCCTATTTGGTAAATATTATGTCTTTATATATATAACAAGACAATTATTATCACTGTATTCTGTCATCAAAGTATCAAGCTTTAGGAAAACAAAGAATGAACAGAAAACTCTCTCTATGGTTAGCAATTGCGTTAATGATGTTTCCACAAATTGCAGAAACCATTTATAGCCCAGCACTTACTGATATTTCAAATGGTTTTAGAGTCAGTGCCAATGAAGCAGGGCAAACACTTTCGCTCTACTTTTTTGCTTTTGCACTCGGTGTCATTATATGGGGTCGTTTATGTGATGTCATTGGCCGGCGCCCAACAATGTTAGCAGGGTTATTTATTTATGCCATTGCTTGTATTGGTGTCTTTATGACCGATAATTTTTCTGTATTACTGATATTACGTATGCTTTCTGCTTTTGGTGCCGCAGTTGGCTCTGTAGGAACACAAACTATTATGCGTGATGTTTATAGTGGTGAAGAATTAGCCAAAGTATTTTCCGTTATGGGAGCGGCAATCGCATTAAGTCCGGCTATTGGTATGTTAAGTGGTTCTTTACTGGTGAGCTATGCAGGTTATCAAGGGGTATTTAGTGGCCTTGCTCTTCTCGCCGTCGTTTTATTGCTGTGGAGTACTATTGCATTACCAGAAAGTCGCCCTGCAACAATAAAAACCGCACCACTAGCGGAAACAGCGATAAAAATGCTGAAAGATAAGCAAATTGCCAAGACTATACTTTTAATTGCTTTTTTTAATATCAGTCTATTTGCTTATTACCAACTAGCACCTTTTATGTTTGATAATCAAGGTTATAGTGCAAGTACTTTTGGCTATAGTGGTATTGTATTAGCAATAGGTGTCGGTATTGGTTCTTACATTAATAAAGCATTATTAAGCCATCATTGGCAATGTGAGAAATTAGTATTACTTGCAAGTATTATTGCAGTAATTAGTGCTGTAAGTGTTTATTTATTGCGCAATCACATTAGTTTTATTATTCCAATGATGACAAGTGTCGTTGCCTATGGCATTGCTATTCCAAATATCTTAGCAACGGCTTTAGCGCAATATAAAGATCGCTTAGGCACAGCGGGTGCACTATTAGGTTTATTCTACTATTTACTTATTGGTGGTGGTTTAGCACTGGCTGGATGGGGACAAAGTTTAGCGATTACCTTGCTGATTTGTAGTATAGGTGCTTTGTTACTCTCTTTCTCTCGCCAAACAGCAAAATAATATATTTAAAAGAGCTTGTTATATTTATAAGAAGCTCTTTTTATTTTGTAACATTTCGAAAAAATCAAGAATAGAAAGATTAACTTGTCTACAGGACTAAGTGTTAATACTTAGCAAATTAAACAGACAATTCTTAATCTTTTTAAAATCCACAAAAAACGCCTTTATTATCACTTCTTAACTTTTAGTACTTTTTCCTGAGATTGCATTTTATATAATGATGAATTGAATATTAATAAAGTTAGATTGGCTTTTTCAGTGTTTATATCCATATATTTAACAAATGTTATACCTTGATTTTATTTTCATCAGTAATAATAAAATTGTTCGTTTTGCTGTTTCATGGTAAAAAAACTGTTTATCCATACATGGCTTAAGGAACTGGCGTGATAAAAAAAATATTAGATATTCTCCCTATTTTTGGGAAAAAAGACGTCGATATTACTGAACAATATCTTCAAGGCTCTCTTGTCCTACTGGCTATATTTGATGAAAGTTTACCTAAGCGTGCATTAGATTATGTACTTACAGGTACAAACCCTGAAATTCTATTTGAATTAAATAAACTAGATGCAGCGAAAGCCGCCGTTTATTTTCATCGTGCGGGAACATTAGAGTGGTGGTATGCCAGTAATGTTGATACAGGAAAGTACGGTAAGGTTATCACCCAAGGCCTTAATGCCCGCCATAAACTCTACTCAAAGGTTGGTGAAAGTTTTTCCTTAGAGCAAGTGGCCCGTTTTGCCAAAGTCATCGCTGCCGCATGTCAAGATATCAATATTAAAGTAACAACAACGCAAGTCCCCACTTGGGTTATCTACCTGTTAGTTGATGCGTTTTATACCACTTACGATAATGCACGTAACCTTAATTTAGAACATCGTAAACATTGGAGTATGGAGTTTATCGCCAATATGGTCGAAGCAGAGGCCAATATTGCCGGTGAAAATGCGTTATTTGCAATTTTTGATAGAAAAGATGTCTCTGAATATTATGCCGCTAATCTTAAGCGTATTTATGAACTGTGTGATTTAAAAGACTATCTACTTTCACATCAAGAATTTGTTAGAAAAGAATTAGTTGAAAAACTTTCAGCGAATGGCTTAGTCGAGCTAATAAATTATCTAAATAAAAATACGATATTACGCGATACTTTTGCAGATATTATTGTTTTACTTGCCACTAGCAGTTTAAGAACCGTCAAAAAAACGGCTGAACCTATTTTAAATACCTTACCTGCTGAAATCGTAAAAGAAAATTTAACCCATGTTTTAATGAATGGTACTCCCAAACAACGTACACAAGCCGCTGATTTATTCGCGCGCCAAGGTGAAAACCGTGATGTGCTGGCAGAAGCATTAAAACATGAAACCTCAAAAGCAGTTATCAAGAGCATTGAAAGTGCGCTACAACGTTTTTGTGTTGCTGATAATGCAAATACCGTTGAAGCCATTAAAGCGCCTGATTTTACTCCCTTAGAAGACACACCATTACCCGATAGTGCCCGCGATATTCTGGTCAATAACTTCAATGAAATGTTAGTAAAAGCAAAAGAAAATGCTGAACGTGAAATTGAAGAAAATAAAACGTCTAAACACTCTTATAATTGGGCACAACGCCATTATAAAGATCTCTCTAAAATTGATGAAAAACAGTGTCGCGCATTAGTGGATAAACTCAATAGCGGACAAGGCACTATTCAAGTCAATGAGATCCAAATAATTAAACACAAAAACCGTATTCCTAATTTACCTGAATACACCTTTTTCCATGCCGTGCGCGTGATCACCAATAACCGCCAACATGCGGATCACTTTTCCTCTCACTATTTTAATAGTGATATTCCTGAACGTTTATTGAGTGATATTGAATTACGACACGTTGAAAATGTATTAGAACGATGTCATTTCAAACGTGCAACGCGTATCACAGCGGCGCTGTGCTTAGAATCTTATCAAGATGGCTTACGTCGTTTCCGTAAACCAGAACAAGTTTGGCCTTTCTTCTCTCAACATACTGATTATATTGCAGAAGCGCTAAACTTAATGCCAAATCAAAGTGAACACCGCTATCGCCAATTTGAAACTTCACAAGGTATTGAAGTATTAAGCCGTTTTCCAACCATTCCTGCACAATTCGTTCCGCGTATCATGGAATTGGCTCTAGGTGAAAATAAAACACACCGAGTTTCAG
Source organism: Proteus sp. G4380 (assembly GCF_963885725.1). Lineage (NCBI taxonomy): Bacteria > Pseudomonadati > Pseudomonadota > Gammaproteobacteria > Enterobacterales > Morganellaceae > Proteus > Proteus sp. G4380. The sequence goes on along the minus strand of NZ_CAWPAV010000155.1, from coordinate 22,038 downwards.
CTCAGAAATTATTAGAAACCTTACCGAATATTCACTTAAGTGCACAAGAAGGCTTAACTTCAAGTAAACAAGAAATTCGAGTCACCGCGATTGAATGGTTAGCACGTTTAAATAACCCTGACTCATTACCTGCCCTTAATGCCTTACTGAAAAAAGAGAAACGCGAAGTAGTACGAGCCGCTCTGCTCACTGCGTTAGAACAATTAGGTGAGGATATTTCAAGCTATTTATCGCCAAAGACATTATTAGCAGAAGCTGAAAAAGGTCTCAAAGCCAAACCACCCGCAAGCCTTGCTTGGTTTAACTTCGAGGCGATCCCTGCATTAACATGGGAAAACAAAAAAGCGGTTGATCCCGCGATTATTCGTTGGTGGATTATTCTCGCCGTCAAATTAAAAATGCCAGGGGGTAATGCGTTATTACAACGTTATATCAGCCTACTTTGCGTTGATAGCCAACATAAACTTTCAAGCTTTATCCTGCACACTTTTGTCGCTCAAGATATTAAAGGACCAACACTTGAAGAAGCGATGGCTGAAGCGCAACAAAATGCCCCTTCTCGATTAACACAATACAAAGATTGGGCCAAACGTTATCCTGAATATTATGCTAAATATGAAACCTATACTTTAGAGCAAGTCGTCGAAGAAATTAAAAACGAGGTACTACGTCGTTATTTAGGTTCGGCAATCAGCGATAAAGGAATGCTCGCGCTTATTTGTGGAATTGAGGGGCATATTGCAGTATCAGTATTACGTAACTATATGCGTGATCACTATCAGCGTCGTGCGCAAATCGAAGCGATGATTGATGCGGTAGCTTCAAGTAATGATCCTATTATCATTCAACTTCTGCTTTCATTATCACGTCGTTATCGCACAGCATCTGTGCAGGAAAAAGCGCGTAATTTAGTTACGCAAATAGCTGAACGCAATGGTTGGAGTGCTGATGAATTAGCCGATAGAACCATTCCAACCGCCGGCTTTGATGATTCAGGAACATTAGTACTGGAATATGGTGAGCGTACTTTCACCGCCAAAATGGATGCAAAACAAAAAATTGTCCTGTTTAATCCTGAAGGTAAGGAAGTTAAGTCATTACCTGCAGCACGCAAAAATGACGATCCAGAGCTGATTAAAGAAGCGAAAAAACTTTTCACTTCAAGTAAAAAAGAACTTAAACAAGTTATTGAATTACAAAGTGTGCGTTTATATGAAGCGATGTGCGCGCAACGCCAATGGCTAAGCGCTGATTGGCAAGAGTATATTTTAGCTCACCCTATTATGCATAAATTGATTGAACAATTAGTTTGGCAAGAAGTAAAAGAGGGTGAAGTTATCAATACCTTCCGCCCTTCTGATGATGGTGCTTTACTTAACCTTGAAGATGACGAAGTCACCTTACAAAATGATTCTTTGATTCAATTAGCTCACGCCGCCCTAGTTAATGAAGATGAGCGTAAAGCATGGATTGCACACTTCAAAGATTACAAAGTGAAATTCTTATTTTCACAAATGGAACATAAGATCCCTGATTTAGATCTGACACAAACAGAAGTTGAAGACCGAAAAGGTTGGATCACAGACACCTTCACCTTACGGGGTATTTTAACCAAAATGGGCTATCAGCGAGGCCCTGCTGAAGATGGAGGCTCGTTCTCTCACTATTACAAATTCTTCTCTAGCTTAAACTACTACGTCAATATCGGTTTTAGTGGTAGCTATGTACCAGAAGAAAATATTCCAGCGGTTTTATTCGATTTAAGTTTTGAGAAGGATCAGCAAAATTACTGGGATCGCAATAATATTGAGTTAAAGCAAGTACCACCGATTTTATTAGCAGAAAGCTACGCGGATTATCTAAAAGTCGCTGAAGCTTGTGCAGGATTTGATCCTGAATGGGAAAAGAAAACACCTTGGTAAAATTTAGGGATAATTAGGAAAGAATATGGCTAAAAAAACACCCAAAGAACAACAAGCAATTAGGGAAAGTGCCGAGGTTCGATTTGCTGAAGAATTAGAACGCTTAACAAAAGCGGATGCTAATAATCCGAAGCCCCAAGGATGGCTTCGCTCTCCTCGGGCTGTGCGCCAATTTATTTTAGGTGATGATACTTTAGGTATCACACCTAAGTTTTTCGGTGATGATGCCTTAGTTGATCGTGCAATTGTTACATTATTAGGCAAACAGGGCTTAATGCTGGTTGGTGAGCCAGGTACAGCAAAATCAATGCTCTCAGAACTTTTTGCGGCTGCTATCAGTGGTGATTCAGGATTAACCATCCAAGGTACTGCAGGGACGACAGAAGATCATATCAAATACTCATGGAACTATGCGTTACTATTAGCAGAAGGCCCAACAGAACGAGCATTAGTCGGCTCACCGATTTATCAAGGCATGTTACAAGGTAAAATTGTTCGTTTTGAAGAGATAACTCGCTGTCCTCCTGAAATTCAAGATGTGCTGGTTTCTTTAATGTCCGAAAAACAGTTAATGATCCCTGAAATGGGCGACGGTGCGCGTATTAGTGCAAAACCCGGATTTAACTTGATTGGTACAGCAAACTTGCGTGACCGAGGTGTACATGAGATGTCTGCCGCATTAAAGCGACGTTTTAATTTTGAAACAGTAAAACCTATTCGTGATCCAGCTTTTGAAATCAGTTTGATCCAATCACAGCTTGAAAATGAGTTAGGTGCTTTAGCGACAGAAATCACCATCCCTATGGATGTGGTGGAATTACTGGTTACCACATTCCAAGAATTACGTTCAGGTAATACGCAAGATGGTGGCAATATCAAAACACCTGATGCGGTTATGTCAACAGCAGAAGCCGTAAATATCGCTTATGCTTGTGCGTTAGAAGCGCATTATTTAGGTGATGGCGTGATGAATGCCGGTGCGATTGCACGTCAATTAATCGGCGTTGTATTAAAAGATAATCCTGATGATATTAAGCGTATTCGTTATTACATGGACAACGTCGCCAGAGAAAGGGCCAGAAATAGTAAAGAGTGGAAAGCGTTCTTTGATGCATCAAAAGACTTTTGGCAATAAAACGTAAAGAGCCACAGCGAGGCATTAAAGTCTATTTATTTATCTATTAAAGGCAGAGTTAACTTACTCTGCTTTTTCACCCAAAAAAGGGATCAACACGGTGACGCTACCTTCAATATCTTTACCAACAAGAATTGACCAAGCCCGACTGAAATGGACGTCGTTACAGCAACAACATCTCTATTTTGCCCCTGTACGCCACCATAGCCCAGCTTGTGCTTATGCAGTTTTATCATTAATTGATTCTGTAAAACCTGATTATATCTTAATTGAAGGTCCGGATACCTTTAATTCGCTTATTCCTAGCCTAACGGATAAAGATACTCTCCCTCCTATTGCTATTATGGGGCAAGCCGAATATTGTCATCATGATAGTGGCCTAGAAGAGCGTGAAAAATCGCTACACTCTGCCTATTTCCCATTTTGTGAATATTCCCCTGAGTGGCAAGCTTTGCGAGGTGGTTTACGCATCAATGCAACAACACGTTTTATCGATTTACCTTGGGCGGCTCAAGTCAATAACGAAGAGTATAGCGATCTACAAAGCCGTAGCTTACAAAAAGAACGTTATTTAGCCCATAGCCAATTTATTGCACAATTAGCTAAACAATGTCATTGCCGTGATCATGATGATGTTTGGGAGCATCTTTTTGAGTTACGCAGTATTGAGGCATTAGCAGATTGGCAAACACTGTTTAATGACATTTTTATTTGGTGTGCACTTGCGCGCCTTGACTATGAACCTGAAGTACTTGCATCTGAGGGCTCTTCACAACGTGAAGCACATATGCTCACTCATATTAAAACCATCAAACAGCACGAGCCTAATGCCAAAATATTAATCGTCACAGGGGGAGCCCACACCCTTGCGCTAATCGAAGGCTTAGCTTCTTCACAACCCCACTCTTTCGCTATTTCTAGCTCAGAACAAAAGCACTTTACTAAAATGCAAAAAATGGGCGAAAAAGAGCAAGCTTGGCTTATTCGCTATAGCTTTGACAGATTAGATGCACTTAATGGCTATGCATCTGGTATGCCATCTCCGGCTTTTTACCAACAAGCTTGGCAAAGCTTAATGCAACAACATCATGATAAATTAGAAAACAATGAGGCGGCAAAACAGCCAACGCAAGTTTATCGCAATAAAATGGGCATCGCCTTTTTAAGCTCAGTGGCTCAGACTATCAGAGAACAACAATTTGATAATCCACCCAGTTATTTAACCGTAAAACTAGCAGCCGAGCAGAGTTTACGCCTCGCTTTACTAAGAGAGCACACTGGTATGGGGCGTTATGATTTGCTTGATGGGTTACAAAGCGCCTTTATTAAAGGCAGTTTAGATGACAGTCAAAACGAATTATGGGACGAAATCAAAACCTGTTTTTCAGGTTATCTATTAGGACAAATTCCATTAGGTACAGCAACGCCCCCTTTAGTCAATGAAACCTATGAACGCGCCAAAGCATTTCGCTTTAAACTTGATGATACATTAGCAAAAACTACAAAATGTGATGTTTATCGCAACCCCCAACATCGCTTAAGAAGTCGTTTTTTACATTTATTGGCATTTTTAGAAATCCATTTTGCCCACCGTGTCAATGGACCTGATTTTCTTTCTGGTCACCAGTTGGATCTATTATTTGAAGAATGGCAATATGCATGGACCCCCAATGTTGAAGGTGAACTGATCTCATTATCAGAAAAAGGCTCTCAACTTGAAACTATCGCCTTAAATAAACTGTTAGCAATGGAAAAACAGCTTGCAGAACAAGGACAAAGCCGTTCAAGCCAAAGTGCGGTCACTTTGTTAATTCAAGCGGCATTAATTGGGCTCCACCAGCGTATCCCTACGCTATTTAAACTGCTAGATAGCTATATTCAGCAAGATTTTCGCCTTGAGTCATTAACACAATGTGGACATAAATTGATCCATTTATGGCGAGGTCGTCAATATCTTGATATTACCGATGAGCTGACATTGGAAAATAGGCTACATCAAGTGATCCCTCAAGCCTTCTTTTGCTTAGAGCAATTGGCTCAAGGTGATGAGCAACAACAAGAAAGCAATCTGCAAGCCCTACTTTCTTTACGTGAACTCATTGAGTTTATGCCATCACTGGATCATCAATATGATTATAAAAGTGATTTTTATCAGCAACTTAATCGCCTTGATGGACAGTTAGATACCGTTCCTTTATTAAAAGGTGCGGTAGATGCATTACGTTATCTAGGTTCGTATATTGACGAAAAGACCTTAGCGGCCGTGTTAAATGCGACCTTTAGTACAGGCAGCGCTCCCGAACATGCCATTGGTTATTTTGTCGGTATAATGCGCACCGCACCAGAGCTAGTCATTCGCCTGCCGTTGTTAGTCAATCACTTAAATAGCTTATTACAGCAATGGGATGAAGAACGTTTTATTCAGATTTTACCTGATTTGCGTTTTGCCTTTAGCCAACTTAATCCCAAACAAAATGCAGAGCTTGCACAATATATTGCTAATGATATTGGTTTAGATACGCAAGCCTTATCACTATGGCAATCAGAATTTAGTGCCAAGCAAATGCTTGAAGCCACTAAACTCAATCAAAAACTGCAACAGCGCATTAAGACACAAGGCATGATTTCTTGGTTTGAGGCGAAGAAAACAGAGAAAGGAGACCATACTCATGGAGAAGCATGATGATATGCCTAAAGATAAAATACAACAAGCCAAACGTTGGCGCTTGATTTTAGGCCAATACGCTGATGATGCTTTAGGGCAAGCCACGTTTAATGCTGATGATCTTAAAATTGAACGTACACTCGATTTTCTTTATCGCCGTGAATATCAGCGCCGAGGATTACGTCAAGAGCGCGGTCGCCATGGTTCTCTCGATGCATCGCAACTTACTGCCGTAAACTGGCTAAATCAAGCTCGCAAACTTTTTCCCAATAGCACATTTGAACGTATGCAATCACAAGCGATTGAACGTTATCAAATCAGTAGCTTTCTTAAAGATCCCAATACGCTAAAAGCCATGGAGCCGACTAAAGCGTTAGCTAAAACACTATTAAGCTTACGCGGACGAATGAGCGAAGAAACGCGAGATGCAGTAAAAACCATTATTCGTAAAGTGGTTGAAGATATTTTGCGTCAAATTCGTAATAACTTTCGCCAATCATTAACCGGTCGTCGTAATCGCTTTAGACGCTCGTTAGTACCAAATAGTCGTAACTTTGATTGGCGTGCCACTATTGCCGCCAATTTAAAACATTACGATACCCAAAATCGTCGTTTAGTGATTGAAACCCCTTACTTTAATTCACGAATGCAACAGCATTTTCCATGGGATGTCATTCTCTGTGTTGACCAAAGTGCATCAATGTCTAGTTCCATTATGTATGCAGCTGTGTGTGCGAGTATTTTAGCTTCATTACCTGCTGTTAATGTCTCCTTAATCGTGTTTGATACTCAAGTTGTCGATTTATCACACTTAGCCGACGATCCCGTTGAAGTATTAATGACAGTCCAATTGGGAGGAGGTACGGATATTGCTAGTGCCATGCAATATTGCGAAAGCTTAGTTAACAACCCTAAGCGTACTGTTATTTCGCTTATCAGTGACTTTGAAGAAGGGGGATCATTAACCCGATTATTAGATTGCACACAACGTCTCAATAGCCAACAAGTTAAGTTATTAGGACTGGCAGCACTAGATGATGAGGCTCAACCGGTTTATGACTCAACTATCGCACAAAAACTCGCCGATAGAGGTATGCAAGTTGCAGCTTTAACCCCAGAACATTTCGCACAGTGGCTAGCAGAGGTAATGCAATGAGTTGGCAGACCGTTTATTTTCATTATGATGAAGATGCGCTTACCGTCTTTGCTAATGCCGGATTATTAAGACGCGCAAGAAAAGATGTTGATAACGAAAAAGTCTCTGTTACTGATGCAAATACAGGGCAATTTAGCAGTGATGGGCAAAAAGTCGTTTTACATGAAGCAGGCATTCAGCAAGCCAGTTGTGATTGTTCCGCAGCAGGTTGTTGCAAACATATTTTAGCCGCTATTTTATGGTTACAAGCCAACAACAATTCGACTGATGATATTAATACTGATAATCCCATTGAAACATCAGCAGAAAAAATTATAGCGCCTGTTGAAACACCGCCTTTATTACCCTCTTTATTTACGCTTGATCCCGAGTTACTCATCAAAAAAGCAGGTAAACCCGCCTGTCGGACTGCGATTAACTTAATTGAACAATGGGAAGATAAAACCTTAGTTCTAGAAGACACAGGAACCCAGCTAAAAATCCAACTCCCTGATGTTGATGAACCGGTCATTTTCTTACAAGCAAGTGGTTACGATGGCATGTTATCCCCTTTTTCTAGCTCTCAGAAAAAAGCTTTTCATCTTGCGATTGTCGCGAAAATATTTGAGCAAAATACACAGCCTTGGACGTGGCCTGAAGATTTAATTCCCTTAAAATCTTCACAACGCCCACTGAATGATGAAGAAATTGCCCTTATTAATACTATTGAACAATTTATTGGTGATCTATTACGTCAAGGGCTATCACACATTAGTTTAAGTAGCGCAACGCAATTACATTTACTTAATATGTCTGCTCGTGCCGAGGGTTTACCTCGTTTAGCCTCTTATTTACGAACATTAAGTACTCAAGTCAAGCGGTTAGCAGAAAGACATTTCACTATGGATGAAAGCAATGTCTTACGTCTATTAGCTCATATCTCAGCCTATCTTTTCCAGCTATCTTATGCGACACCTGAACAATTAAAAACATTACGAGGACAACTTCGCCGTCAATATGATGATAAAAAAACCAGTCTCGCGCTTATTCCTATTGATGCACATTGGTGGACAGCACAAAGTGGCGCATTAGGCACAACTTTTACTTTCTGGGATAAAGAAGCAAAACAATTTTTACAAGCGACACAAGCTCGCCCTAATCAACTTGATACCCTATTTAATCGCTATAGTGTTTGGCATAGTTTATCGTTATGGAAACAAACTGCAGATAAGCTCATGCGCCGACCTTTCTTATTACAAGCGCCTCGTATTTCTGATGAAGGGAAACTAGCTACTATTGGCGATAGCTTTGCGCAAAATCAAACCGATTTTCTTGATGTCACAGATTATCATCAACTACAAACAGAATTAGGTATTCATAACTGGCAAGATTTACCCAATTATTTTACGGATCAACCAGAAGGATTTCTTTCCCCTCTGGTTTTACATATCAAAAGCTATAATCCCTTAATTTGGCATGAAGTAGAGCAGTGTGTTATTTGGGAAGTGGTAGATAATAATGGAAATTCGGCCTTTTTGCGCCTTTATTGGGAAGGCGAAACGCAAAATAATTTAGAAGAATTACGTTTTCTCACTAAACGAGAATTAGAAATCGTTGCGATCACCGTGCAACCTGTTCGACGTGATTTCAATATCGATTTATTACCCACCACCATTTGGATCAAAACAGAGCAAGGCATTGAAATGTTTTATCTCGATTTTGACCAATTTCCCCGTAAGAAAAAACAGTCTGGTTTTATTAGTCATATTCAAGAATATATGGCTAAACGTAAGCGACAAACGGCAATGCATCACAGTGAACCAACCCTTGCACAAAAATTTTGTCGCCCCATTTTATCCGTATTGGAAGCCCAAGCATGTACAGGGCGAGAACAACTTTCTGCAATGCAAAAAGAGCAATTAGAGAGAAGCAAACAAATTGCTGACGATTTAGGTATGACATTAATAGCTAACCAATTAACTCGTTATCTCGCTTTAACTGCTCGTGACTCTCAAGCTTTATTACAGTTAATTTGGCTATGTGATAATCTGCAACAATTACAAAGCCCGCTACCCATTCAACTTAATGAATAAATTTCAAGGTTGTTGTTAAATAAAAAGCTATCTCACTTAGTTAATAAGAGAGATAGCTTATAGAATAGCAATAACTGGGTTTAGGCAGGATTATCAATATCGACAAAAGTAACATCTAAATGGTGAGTTTGTGCTAACCATTCACCTAATGCTTTAATACCATAACGCTCGGTAGCATGATGCCCAGCAGCGAAAAAATGCACGCCCATTTCTCTTGCTATATGAATCGTCTGCTCTGAGACTTCTCCTGTTACAAATGCATCAACACCTTGCTCTGCCGCCTGTTGAATAAATCCTTGTCCTCCACCAGTACACCAAGCAATATGGCGAATAACATCTGGTGCATTGTCACCACAATGAAGCACATTACGCTGTAAGGCTTTTTCGAGTCGTGTTTTTAATTCATTGGCTGTGACAGGTAGATCAAAAATCCCTTTCGGCACTAAAGGCTCGATCTCACCCTCAACTTTTACGCCCATTTTTAACGCTAATTGAGCGTTGTTACCTAAAATAGGATGGGCATCTAAAGGTAAGTGATAACCATATAGATTGAGATCATTACATAGTAGGGTTTTTAAGCGATTGCGTTTCATTGAACGGATAACAACTGGCTCATTCTTCCAAAAATAACCATGGTGAACTAATACAGCATCTGCATTTAAACGTACCGCTTCATCAAGTAAAGCTTGGCAAGCCGTTACTCCTGTCACTATTTTTTGAATATGAGGGCGCCCTTCTACTTGAAGACCATTAGGTGCGTAGTCGTGAAAATTCTCAATACTTAGCTTTTCATTAATAATTAATTCTAGATCAGTATTTTTCATATCCTGTTTCTCCTTGTTATCACGGCGCCACAGTGCGTAGTGTACATATGTGATAAATAACAATAGATTAATTAGCACTTCTCAAAGTGAATAACCTTTATTGTAACTTAAAATAAGAGAATAAATAGAACAGTGAAAATACACGTGATAACACGTTAAAAAGGGTTTGAAGAAGGGGAAAAAATAACGCCTGTTTCAACAGGCGTTAAATGGAATTTTCTGTTATTTATGGCTAGTTAATGCCATTTCTGATTTAGCTAACCAAACTGGCTTATTGCTTGTTTTAGACCATACACGATGTAAATAGCTATAAAACTGAGCGCGTTTAGGATGAAAAACCATAACAGGAAATGCCACAATACCTAGCGCTACCGCACCAGTACGACGGGCTAAAACATGTTTTTTAGTGTATTCGTTATAAGCTGGCATAGTGTTCTCCTGCATAAAATGAATTGATGCTGAAATTTTACCTCATTTGATGAAATTTTACTACTGATCAGACCACTTATTTTGTGCGAAAAATCACCTTTATTTTGCTTGTAGTGTAATTAAATTTCACAATAGAAATAAAAATGAAACAAAATTGAAACAAAAAACAAAAAACCCATTAACAAAGCAAACTAATACTTTATTGAATTACGGTTATAGTAAATAATTTCGCGATTGAATGATAAAAAAGAGAAAATCAAAACAAGAAAAGGGAGATAAGGTATCCAATAATGCTATATCAGCACTAAAGGATATATGACTGGACAATATATTTGGTAATAAGTAATGAAATATTTATTTAGGAAAATCAACAAAATCAACATCTATTGAATGATGAATAAGACGAGTAATAAATAAGGTATCATTTTTTGGTAGATAATAAATTGAATGTTTTTTAAACTCAAATCGTCTCATACCATTACACACCCAATTACATTCTCGTCCAATCCAAGGTGCTTTAGCTAGTAGCTCAAATGTCTGTTTTAAATCATTATGATATTTTTTTGCCTGAGTTACTCCAAATTGTTGAATAGTATAACGAGCAATTTGATAAATATCTTCTTCTGCTAATTGAGAAAGTTTATACATTTAAGTCCTTTTCAGCTCTTGCAAAAATATCATCCATGTCATTTTTACTTTCTAGTGAATTCACACCATCTAGTACCATTTTACGAACCAATTGGAGTCGTTCTTCTCTGATTTCCATCATACGCAAAGCATCTCTAATAACCTCAGAGGTATTTCCATAACGCCCTGAATTAATCATTGAGCCCACAAAATCATTGAAGTGTTCACCTAAAGTTACACTCGTTACTCGTGCCATAAACCCTTCCTACATTGTATTACTTAGTAATACTACATTAGCAATAAATTTATTCATTTGCCAGTTAATACCATAAAAAAATACCCCAAATCAGAAAATCAATTTTGGGGTATCATTCAGTAACTAGATAATTTTATAGCATAAAATACTCTAATTTTATTTCTTCACCGCTTTACCTTTGCCACGTAAGGTTTCAGTTAACCCTTTCAGAAAGTATCTCACCAGTTGATCGCCACAGTTACGGTAGTTTTTATGTCCTGGCTTACGAAATATCGCGCTAAGTTCAGGCTTAGAAACGCGAAAATCCGCTAGTTCATAAATGTTAATCATATCCATGTCTTTTAATTCAAAGGCAACACGTAATTTCTTTAAAATAATATTGTTGGTTATCCGTTTTTCGACTTCTGGAGTAGGATATTTTTCATCTTTACCACGACGATAAAAGATAAGCCCATTTAAAAAATGTCCCAAGGCCATATCATCACACTCAACAAAGGCAGGATCATCGTCTTTTTTTAACCACTGATTGACTTGCTGTTTAGTCGCGGTGAAATCCGCCAGTTTCATTATATCAACAATATGACCATCGCTAAGATCTAACATATAACGCACACTGCGTAACACATAATTATTTTGCATTGATTATCCGCTCTTTATTCAATTCTAAATCAATCATCAATGATGGATATCAATGTTGTGATCTAAAAGTTATTATGATTAAAAAAATACACTCCACCTATAGGTAGAGTGTATTCTATTTGGTGATAAATAAATTATACGACTAAGTTATTTAGTTTATTGTTTACTGGCAAAAACATTATTAACAATTTCAATGGCTTCTTTTTCAATTAATTCGCGATGCTCAGAGCCACGGAAGCTTTCACAATAAATTTTGTACGCTTCTTCGGTTCCAGAAGGACGAGCGGCAAACCAACCATAATCGGTCATCACTTTTAAACCACCAATAGCAGCACCATTACCAGATGCGTGAGTTAAACGCGCAGTAATAGGATCACCTGCTAAGGTATTTGCGGTGACCATTTCTGGTGATAATCGTGACAACAACGCTTTTTGCTCATGAGTTGCAGATGCTTGTATACGATTATAGCTTGGAGAGCCAAAACGCTGCGCTAACTCGTTATAATGTTGTTGTGGATCTTTACCTGTTACCGCTTTTATTTCAGCAGCCAGTAAACATAAGATAATACCATCTTTATCTGTTGACCACGGTTTACCATTAAAACGTAAGAATGATGCCCCCGCACTCTCTTCACCACCAAAACCAAACTCGCCACTGAATAGACCTTGCACAAACCATTTAAAGCCGACAGGTACTTCAACAAGTTCACGACCTAAATCAGCCACCACTCGGTCAATCATCGCGCTAGAGACGAGTGTTTTACCCACTTTTACCTCATTTGACCACTGAGGACGATGGCGAAAAAGATAATTAATCGCTGCCGCTAAATAGTGGTTAGGATTCATCAAGCCCGAAGGGGTGACAATACCATGGCGATCGTAATCAGGGTCATTGGCGAAAGCTAAGTCAAATTTATCACGCAGTTGCAATAAACCTTCCATTGCCCAAGGTGATGAGCAATCCATACGGATCACACCATCATGGTCTAATGTCATAAAGCGGAAAGTTTGATCCACCTGATCGTTTACCAACTCAAGATCAAGTTCGTAATATTCACCTATGCGTTTCCAGTATTCAATTCCTGAACCACCCAGTGGATCGACACCTAATTTCAAACCCGCTTTTTTAATTGCCTTCATATCAACAACGTCACCTAACGCTTTAACATAAGGCATAATTAAATCTTGCTCGTGGATATAACCACTCGCTAATGCATCATCATAAGAAAGACGTTTAACCCCCAATAAATTATTTTCCAATAATTCATTGGCACGTTTTTCAATCACAGAGGTTAAATCAGTATCAGCAGGCCCACCATTTGATGGATTGTATTTTATCCCCCCATCTTCTGGAGGATTATGTGATGGTGTAATGACGATACCATCAGCAATGTCTTGGTGCCCTTGATTGTAAGTTAAAATAGAGAAGGAAACGCTAGGCGTTGGGGTATAACCATTATTCTCTTGAATAATCACGTTAACTTTATTTGCAGCAAGCACTTCTAAAACCGAAATAAAAGCAGGCTCAGATAATGCATGGGTATCTTTACCTACATAGCAAGGCCCCGTTACACCATTATTAGCTCGGACTTCAGCAATAGCTTGAGCAATTGCTAGAATATGTGCTTCATTAAAGCTATGACGTTTGGCACTGCCTCGGTGACCCGATGTACCAAATTTCACACGATGAGCATTCTGATTTGCTTGTGGTTTTAGTGAATAATATTGTGCGGTTAATTGCGCTACATTAATCAGATCGCTTTGACGAGTATGTTGCCCAGCTCTTGAATGGATTGCCACAAATCTTCTCCTATTTTACATCACAATCATGCTTTAAACGAAAGCCTTTGCAATGCATCAATTAACAATAGTGTTTAGATAGTTCCACACACTTTATCAATCTCATTGGCAGGGAATTGCATATCCTGCATGATGCTTTGTACCATAGTTCTTTTACGCTCAGTATTTGAGTTGGTAATAACCCAAAATGGCGTACCGGGAATATGGCGAGGTTTTGTATGACGTCCACTGTCGAGCAATGTTTTTTCATCACCGGCAAAATAAATTCGCGTGCGTCCATGTACTGTTTCAGCAGATTGAGTAAAAGTAGCACTATCTAAGCTATATAATGTAGACAGGATCTGTAAAAAACGATCAACTGATTTTGTTTTCTCTGCATAACTATCAGATAACAGCAGTTCACGCATTTCACGGACCGGATTTTTTGCTGGTGCGACAGGCTTAAGATCAGCATCCTGTTTAACGACAGGCGCTTGTACTGACTCAGTGACAACGACTGGCTGTACGGGCTGTTTGGCATCAAGCTTCAATAGACGCCTTAAAATATCTGAAGCGCTTTCACCGATATGTCTAGTTTCGCTAGCGATATAGCGGTAAAGTTCGTCATCAATTTCTATCTTTTTCATTGCTACCCAGTACTATTTTCAAAAAAAAGTGACTAGGATTATAAGATATAATCTTTAAAAACAAAATAGGTAAAATTTCAATAACTTAAAGCGTATTCATTAAAGAATTAATCTTTTTAAACTTTAAGCTGGGTATTTATCCTATTGTTTCTATCTGTATCATCTTCTATTCTTTGAATTTATTGCCATAGAATAGAGTTGACATCTTCTTCAATGCCCTTTCACATCAGCAATTAAAATAATATAAAACTCTGACTTATCCTTATTGAGCTATATCAAAATTTTATCTTCCCCGTTAAATTTGGAATAATAATCTATATTATTCTATTTTCTCAGAATATAATAAATTAAACTATCTCTTGTTAGATTAACTTTATTTCATATTCCGAAAAAGACAACAAGTTGGCTAATATGATTGCACATGTCATCATAAGGAAAAAATAGACTTAATTTTGGTCATCAATATGAAACTCAATGCATTATTAAACTATCAAATACATCAACCAGAAACAGCAACGATAAACAATTTACCTATTGTGTTGATCCATGGGCTTTTTGGTGATCTCAATAATCTAGGCGTACTAGGTCGCGATCTACGTCAAGACCACACCGTGATACAAATTGATGTGCGCAACCATGGGCATTCTCCTCATAGTGAAAGTATGCACTATCACGATATGGCACAAGATGTATTAGCCCTGCTTGATAGCTTAAATATCGCAAAAGCAATCGTTATAGGTCACTCAATGGGAGGGAAAATTGCAATGGCAATGACCGCTCTCGCACCTCTTCGCCTTGAACGTATCGTAGTTATTGATATGTCTCCTGTTGCTTATAATGTTCGTCGTCATGATAAAATTTTTGCAGCCCTTGAAGCTGTCACTAAAGCTCACGTCACACAACGTACAGAAGCTATTGCTATTATGCGCCCTTTTATTGAGGAAGACGGCGTTATCCAATTCCTGCTTAAATCATTTAAAAAAGGTGAATGGTTATTTAATTTACCCGCAATCAAACAGGCTTACCCCGATATTATTGGTTGGCAAGAGGTGCCTGCTTGGCATCATCCTGTTTTGTTTATACGTGGTGGACTATCCCCATATATTTTAGATGAATATCGCAATAATATTGCTCGCCAATTTCCACAAGCAACCGCCTTTGTTGTCGCCAATACAGGACATTGGGTGCATTCTGAAAAACCAGAAACAGTAATTAAGGCCATTCGTCGCTTCTTAGCCAAAACAGTATAACGTTCCTTTGTTGGTTATAAATCACCAGCAATACTATTTTATAGCGTACAATTATTGCTCTTAAATCTGTCATTGTTGATAAAAAGACCAAATGACAATAGGTTAAACACAGGAAGCAGTAGCGATACGCCGATATGTGGGGTATTATTGGGCGCTTCATATTGAGTCATTGGTATACGCCCTTTCACAGCAAAATTTATGGCAAAAGAACAAACTGATCGCACCACACTGGATTTGTTCGCAAATGAACGCAGACCTGGGCGACCTAAAACAAACCCGCTTTCTCGGGATGAACAGCTTAGAATTAATAAACGAAACCAATTACGACGCGATCGCGTCAATGGATTACGTCGGGTTGAGTTGAAACTAAATGAGGATGCTGTCAATGCGCTTAATGAGCTTGCGAGCGCAAAAAATGTCAGTCGTAGTGAGCTTATTGAAGAAATATTACTAGAACAACTCGCACAAACTTATGCGTTAAAAAAACATCAAAGCTAAAAAAATCAGCAGGAAAATCACACAAATTCGACAGAATTACCCTGCTCTTTTCGTCAAAATAGTGCTTTAGTTTTCAATTATGAAAACATGATGTTTATCTTTTACTGGTAATTGTTCAAAAATACAGACAAAGAGAATAAAAGAGGTTATCTCACTTTATGGCAATCATAGGAATATTCTTCGGCAGTGATACCGGCAACACTGAAAATATTGCCAAAATGCTTCAAGAAAGATTAGGCGCGGATAATGCCGAAGTTCATGATATCGCAAAATCCAGTCAAGAAGACATCGAAGCATTTGATATTCTATTACTAGGTATTCCTACCTGGTATTATGGTGAAGCACAATGCGATTGGGATGACTTTTTCCCAACATTAGAAGATATTGATTTCAACGGTAAACTTGTTGCTCTATTTGGTTGTGGTGACCAAGAAGACTATGCAGAATACTTCTGTGACGCAATGGGAACTATTCGTGATATCATTGAACCTCGTGGCGCAGTCATTGTGGGTCATTGGCCTACTGAAGGTTATCATTTTGAAGCATCTAAAGGTCTTGCTGATGATAATCACTTTATCGGCCTTGCGATTGATGAAGATCGCCAACCAGAATTAACTGAAGAGCGTGTTGACGCTTGGGTTGCTCAGATCAAAGAAGAGATGAGCCTTGACGAAATTCTGGGATAATATAAATTCTTAATATTGAGAATGATAATTATTCAATGGTGTGCTAAGATAGTGTGATAGGTGGGGTGTTTATTTTTTAATATCATGCCTATAATCATTAAGGTTATTAAATACCCTATGTATTAATGAATATATACAGTATTTTGTGAGCACATATTAAATTCACCATTAGCAACAGGATTAAATCCGCATGACCGACAATAATAAAGCGTTAAAAAATGCTGGGTTAAAAGTTACACTTCCTCGCTTAAAGATCTTGGAAGTGCTCCAGGATCCTGAGTGCCATCATGTCAGTGCTGAAGATCTCTATAAAAAACTGATCGATATCGGCGAAGAGATTGGTCTGGCAACAGTCTATCGCGTCTTAAACCAATTTGATGATGCTGGTATTGTTACCCGACATAATTTTGAAGGTGGTAAATCAGTATTTGAATTAACTCAACAACATCACCATGATCACTTAATTTGCCTGGATTGTGGTAAAGTTATCGAGTTTACTGACGATGCTATCGAAGTTCGTCAAAGAAATATCGCTGAACGCCATGGCATCAAACTTTCCAATCATAGCCTGTATTTATATGGTCACTGCGCCGCAGGTAATTGTAAAGAAGATAGCCACGCACATGATGAGAAGTAATCATTCTGGATAATATCTCAGTAAAAAAAGGAACTGCCTGCAGTTCCTTTTTTATTGGTAAAGATTTACTACATTTTGAAATATCATGGGCAGCAACCGTAGCATTCAATCTCGCCTCTAACCAAGCAGGATAGCGTAGTGTAAATACTTTCAGCTTATCTTCTACTTTTAAAAGGTGCGATCTCCTCTTCAGTACAAGTCTCAATAAATTCAGCTAAGGAAATTGCGCCTTCTTTTTGCAACCCTTCAATACTATCAGCAACAAAATCACAATACCCATTGACATCTAAAAATTGTCCTCGGAATGCACTTATTTCTGATCCATAAACAACAGATGCAGGGTGACCATTTATTATCATGATATTTGTGCTTTTAATCATGTTTTACTCCTATCACACTCTCAAACTATTAAGGATAAAGCGTAATAAATACACTTTATCCTTATTGTTATTTAGAAAATCGTAAATGGCATGATCACATTGAATTTAACGTCTTTTTCATCTTGGAAGATATTACCAAAACCACCTTCATAGCTTGGTATATCGGAATGATTATCATAACGAGTGTAGTGGAGTTTAAATAACGTACCTTTCGCTCTCCCCTCTTGAACGGTATACATGATGTCGGCATTCCATGCGCTTTCTCTAATACGTTTACTTTGGTCATAAATAGGGTTACTACTCGGTTTTGCATCCCAAGCATACACATAGGAAGTACCAATCGCCCAGCCCGGTAGATCCCAATTTTTTAGATCATACATCACTCCCGCGTATAATGCTTTTTCACCATTGGCGTTAAAATCAGAACGACCATCCCACCAGATATCTAAACGACCATTCGAGGTTGCCCATCCCGGCGTCATACGTTGTAAAAAGTAACCTTGGTTACCTTCTGCTTTAACCCAAGTACCTTCAACTTTAAAATCAAATACATTGTAGGTATAGCCTAAAGTGAATGCTTGTAACCATGCCAAACCATCATAAACATCGTTAATTCCCCCTCCGGTGACTTTATCTTTTGCACCGTAGAATTGATAAGAGGTTTTTAATGTATTATTTGCGATAGGGAAATCGTAAGAAACTTTGCCAAAATATTGATCAATATAACCATCAGCTTGGCCAAATGCGGCTTCTAATACTAAGCTATTTTTAAAATCATATTTGGCACCAAAAGAGTGTAAATAACTGATATTTGTCTCTAAGTCTGCCTTACGGAAATTGTACATATTCCGATACCACGGCGCTTTATATTCATCAGTCCACATATATGAGAAAGAGAGTTCACCATTTTTATCGAAATCAAATACAGCGCCCGCTTCTGCACCGCGATAAGTACCAGGTAAGAAACTCCAATGAGGACGTAATAATGTTTGCCCTTTAGGTTGAATATATCCACCTTGAGCCCAGAAATGGCCTAATTTAAATTTAGCAGCAGCTTTATAAATACTCACGCCACTGCGATCACCTGTCCATTTTTCATCCCAGCGACTTTTTGCATCACTAAATCCTATTTCATTAGGTGCAGCTGGTCCACTGTTGTTAAGTTCAACAGCACCAAAAGCAGCTAAATCAATACCAAAAAAATCACCCAGATAACCAGAAGAAAAATCAAGATTAGCGTTAAAGGTAGAGTGGTGTAAATTTGCTTTATATTTGCCGTAATCAGGACTGTTTGGTGTTAACTCTTTTCTATCACGGTCACGTTGCCAGTAATAGATCCCCCCTGTCAGGGTTGAGTCATCAATAAATCCTTCAGCATAAGACATTTTCGCAGGTAGTGCAGTTACAAGCAATGCGCCCATAACGGCAAGTGCCACCCTGCCTGGTTTAGCATGTTGCATAACCATAGCATTGTTTCCTCTTTGACTTTGACTAAAAAAGAAATAAGCACCAACGCCTATTTCCAAATATAAAACCCCAAATGGGGAAAAAACCTAAAATTAGGTTAACAACAGCTTATTTTTCGCGACGCGAATTATCAACCTAAAAAAAAGAATTTTTATCAAAATATGACCAAGGGCACATTACTTAATTACAGTTTCATATTTTTTCTTTAGTCAATGAGGGACAAGTAGAACGTAAATATTTTTAATATATTGATATTAAAAAAGAAAATTATCACACCTAATATGATAATGTTTCGTTTTTATAGAAAAGAATTATTAGTCGTATTAATTAATAAACTTTTTTAGAAAAGAAAAATATGTGTCATGGTTCACATTTTTATTATTATAGACAAATTCAATATAATCATATGAAATAAAAGAAGAAGATGATGACAAAAGTTAATAATTTAACACAACGTAAATAAGAATTGATACAAATAATAGCTATAGAAACTCACATTACAAAATAAAAAATAATAATTATTGGTCAATAAAAACAAACTTATTTGATAAATAAAAAATGCTCGATAAATTATTATCGAGCATTTTATTAAGATGTGAGTTTAGTGATATTACACGCCACTAAAACAGAGCGTATTAACCTTGTTTCGAAATCTTCGCCCAAGTATCACGTAAACCAACAGTACGGTTAAAGACCAGTTTATCCGCTGTCGAAAGCTTATCAGCACAGAAGTAACCTTCACGCTCAAATTGATACGCTTTTTCAATAGCCGCATCTTTTAAGCTTGCTTCCACAAAACCTTGACGGATCACTAATGATTCAGGGTTAATGGTTGATAAGAAATCCTCTTCAGCACCAGGATTAGGTACGCTAAATAAACGATCATAAAGACGAATTTCTGCTGGAATAGCATGTGGAATGCTGACCCAGTGGATCACCCCTTTTACTTTACGACCATCAGCCGGATCTTTATTTAACGTCTGTGGATCGTAAGTACAATAAATGGTGGTTATTTCACCTTGTTCATCTTTTTCAACTCGTTCTGCTTTAATGACATAAGCATTACGCAGACGGACTTCTTTACCTAATACCAGACGTTTATATTGACGATTGGCTTCTTCTTTAAAGTCTGCACGATCAATATAAATTTCACGGCTAAATGGTACTTCACGAGTTCCCATTTCTGGTTTATTTGGGTGATTTGGCGCAGTTAAAATCTCTTCACCTTCTGGCATATTTTCAATCACTAAACGTACCGGATCGATAACAGCCATTGCACGAGGTGCGTTTTCGTTTAAATCATCACGAATACAAGCTTCTAATGATGCCATTTCCACGTTGTTATCTTGTTTGGTCACACCAATACGTTGACAGAATTCGCGGATTGACTCAGCCGTATAGCCACGACGACGTAAGCCAGAAATTGTCGGCATACGCGGATCATCCCAACCATCAACAATATTTTCTGTCACAAGCTGATTTAGCTTGCGCTTAGACATGACGGTATATTCAAGATTAAGACGTGAGAACTCATATTGACGAGGGTGGCAAGGAATAGTGATATTATCCAACACCCAATCATATAAACGACGGTTATCTTGGAATTCCAAAGTACATAAAGAATGTGTGATATTTTCCAATGCATCAGAAATACAATGGGTAAAATCATACATTGGATAAATGCACCATTTGTTACCTGTTTGATGGTGTTCAGCGAATTTGATCCGGTAAAGAACAGGATCACGCATGACAATAAATGGTGATGCCATGTCAATTTTCGCACGTAGGCACGCTTTCCCCTCTTCAAAGCCACCCGCACGCATTTTTTCAAATAGCGCTAAGTTTTCTTCTACACTACGAGAGCGATAAGGGCTATTTTTTCCTGGCTCTTTGAGTGTGCCACGATATTCACGAATTTCTTCAGCACTCAACTCATCAACATAAGCCAAGCCTTTGTTAATCAGCTCAATCGCATATTGATACAGTTGATCAAAATAGTCAGAGGAGTAATGAACGTTACCATCCCATTGGAAACCTAACCACTGAACGTCTTTTTGAATCGAGTTGATATATTCAACATCTTCTTTTACTGGATTCGTATCATCAAAACGTAAATTACATTTACCTTGATAATCTTGTGCAATACCAAAATTTAAGCAAATTGATTTTGCATGGCCAATATGAAGATAGCCATTAGGTTCAGGAGGGAAACGGGTATGGACACTATTATGTTTCCCGGTAGCCAGATCTTCGTCAATAATTTGACGAATAAAGTTCGTTGGGCGGGCATCTGCCTCATTCATGGTCATTTTTTCCTCAAAGCAAAACGCATATTGACCTACTATAATCCAATAAGCAGACTTAAATCAAGCTATTGTTTTAAAATCAATTATTTACAATTTAACCATGATATAATTAATAAGAAAAAACACGACAAAACATGACAATACCAGACAAATAAATCAATATATTACAAGTTTTAGTGAGTGTGTTTTCTGTTAAATTCTCCCACCCTGCTATACTCTCCAAAAACTAACCGGATCCGTTATGAACCTCGCAAACTTATCTCAAGAAGAAAAAGACAAAATCAATGTCGATTTGGCTACTTCAGGTGTCGCATATAAAGAACGGCTCAACATGCCAATTGTTGCGTCCAAAGTTGAACGACAACAACCAGCACATTTATGAATGTATTTTAATAAAGGGTTAGTGTTTTATAGTGAAAAAAATAAGAAGTTGCTACATGGGAATTCTGCACCATATCTGAAAGAGCTAAGCAATTTGATTTATATTAAAACTCAAGTTTTGACTAATAACCTTCTCATATATATATCATCAATCATTGATATAACACATTGAACAACAATAACAAGATCGATTTTAACGATCATTTCACCAACCATTAATAGGTAGTAACTATCAAAATCAACGCCATCGATCGAAAAAACCATCTTTACTTAAGTGATATT
>NZ_CAWPAV010000154.1:0-10146 GCF_963885725.1 Proteus sp. G4380 | reverse complement strand
TATCATTAGTATAAGTTTATTTTAATATAATAGGTCTATCTAAAGGTAAAAAATGTTAAAAATTAGAATATCACGCCCCTCAGAAGCACCAGAAATCATACAAATCTGGAAAAATTCAGTCGATGCTACACATGACTTTCTGACAGCTGACGATCGCCAAGAGATTGAAAAAGAAGTTATCGGTTTTTTTTCCGAAACACCGGTATGGGTTGCTACTAATCAAGAAGATCGCCCACTCGGCTTTATGTTTTTACATGACGATCATCTAGAGGCGCTTTTTATCGATGCATCGGCTCGCGGGTTAGGTATCGGAAAACAGTTAATATCACACGCATTAGCTCTTCATCCTAATTTAAGCGTTGATGTCAATGAACAAAATCAGCAAGCCGTCGGTTTTTATCAGCATATGGGCTTTCAAATATCTGGACGTTCGGAGTTGGATAATCAAGGAAGAGCGTACCCATTATTGCATCTAAGTAGAGCTAAGACGATCACCCTTTAGTTTTACAAGCTTGTACGTATATAGATTGCTATAACTCTAGAATAGAGAAATACCTTTATGCTTATTACTTACACACGATGAATATTAGTAAAAGTGGCTTTATGTTTACCTCTGCAGGGGAATAGCGAAGTAACTTGCTCAATACTCAATAAAAGAAAGCGTATCTAGCGAAATAGATATCCTACACAAATATGAGCCTAAGATAACTAAGTAGCAAGTTTCAAATGCCCAAACTTCTCACGCTTCACTTTCATTTCTTCTTCAAGGCGACGGGACTCCTGCCCTGTTTCAATCGCCGTAGAGGTTGCTACCGAACGAATAAGTTGAGTACGAGTTGGTCTTGTTGCTTGAACTAATTCGTTCTTTTTCATACTAGTCTCGCTTCAAACGGGCGATAGTGCATTTTATTATCGTTGTTTTATATTCAATGTAGATCACTTTCTAGTTAAAAATTTTATAGTGCTATGTTATTTCATTTCCGCCTACATTGAGCTATTAGGCTAGCCTAAAACCTGTTCGCAATCTACTGCAGGTATTTCTAAACTATTTAGGGATATTTAAAAACCTACCACAATCTCTAGTTAATATTTATACCCTAACATTGTCTTGTATCATAGCTGTTAATGATCATGGAAAAATCCACCAATTACAACATACAAAGTAAAGTTATGATAACTTGTCATATGCAGGTATAACTTATCTAAAATTTAGTGATTTATATGGTGATTACTGAAGTAGACCTTCTTTCAAAAATTGCATAAAGGGGAATGAAATGGATGTCAATAAACTTAGAGAGATGCTCATCGAGCATAATGGTCTTCAAAATACTGATGAAGTCTATACATTTTATTATGATGAGACGAATAATATCCGAAAATTATATTTAAAAGATTCTGGCTTTAATGTTAACAAAGCAGATAATTTTATCCTTGCAGGCATTCTGCATAAAGGGCGAAACACTAGCTGTGATTATTCGACCCTATTTCAGATGCTTAATCTTCAAAAAAGCACCCATGAGCTAAAGCTCAAGCATGTTGCTAAGGGTAGTTTTTTGAATATGCTTAAATCTGATAAGATTTTAATTATTCTAAACTGGCTCATCGAAAATAAATTCTACATCCATTATTTTAATCTTAATATCGTATACTGGTCTGTTATTGATATTATTGATTCTATTATTGATGAGTTACATCATCCTTTTTATATTGTGAATCACATGTCACTTAAGAGCGATTTCTATGAGCTTGCTAATAGCAATTCTGCAGTTTTCCTTAATGCTCTATATGAGTTTAACTACCCAGATATTCCAGAAGAAAAAATTCATGTGTTTTGCAGATGGCTTATTGATTTTACATGCATGTACAGTTGTATGCTGCCAAATGTTCAAGCTAGTGTACTCGAAAATTTGGTTAAAGAATCACTGAAAGTCGAAGATCTACCGTTTATATCGGGATCTCATGGTCGAGAACTGATCGATAGCTTTATGGTGTTTTATTTAAGAAACTTATTTTTATTTAAAAATTCCATTCATATCTTTGATGAAGAAAAAAGCATTCAAGGTGATGTTAAAAATTTCCCGTTAACTGACAATGATATGCCAATACATAATCATGAGTTCGTTAAATCCCACAACTCAGAGGCTATTCAACTATCTGACGTTATCGCCGGATTTTTGGGTAAGTATTTTTCTTACTTAAAAGATGTAAATGATGAACAATTAGCGCTTGATAAGGTAAATTTAACTAGTCAGCAATTTAAGACTCTTTCCGCATTAAAACGCATTGTTGATATTTCTGATGATGTAAGCAGAGGATTTTTTAATGTAGTTAGCAGTGAGGGAGAGCGGCGAAGAAATAACTTGTTCTTACATGGTGTAAAATTATAAAGGTTAAAAACTACTTTTTGCACTAAAGTGCCCTCAAATAGTTTTCAAAGGTTAGGTTTGAGCTGTGAGTTCAACCGGTGGATGCAACAGCGACACACTGGTTCAAGCGTTTTATGTAAACCCGCGGGGGCACAGGCTAGGCATCTTACTGTATTCTTGGTTTACATTTATACTCGTCTAACAAGCGTTGTGAAACAAAATACACATTACCTTTAGCTCTTGTACAAGCTACGTATAGCTTATTTAACGTCGAGGGTGCCAACGTAGCCAACCGTCCTTTTTTATAGGCTGTGAATGTGGTTGGGTTTAGAACTATGCAAATGTCAGCGAAATCATCCAAGCCTTTTGTATTTCCCCAATTATCAGTCCTTCCAAGATACTTGTAGCTTTCTTTAAAAAACAATTTAACGATGGAGTCGTCGGAGAATAGTCTCTTAATATGCTCATTATCGTCAATTAGGGCAATACTGACCTCATCTTGTCGATGGGAGCTTATTGTGATGCCAATTTGTTCGGTAACAAACCTACAAACTGTAGGGCTACATCTATAGCTGTGGGAGAGTGTATCTAAGTCGATTGTGTATCCAGAATCTTTGAGCTTGGTAAGATATATTTCATAGTTGTTATGTAAGTTTTTTTGAATATTACCATCTCTGCTAGTATCAAAAGTATGTTGGAAAAAGTCACCAACGAATAATATCTCCACATCCATTATCGACAACTGACAAAGTAAATTAAAATCATTAGCTGCGAAATCTTGAACTTCATCTACGCAGAAGAAATCAAAATACTTTTCAATACGCTTGGAGATGTCAGATATTCCATCACAATCCATCATCATCTTCGAAATGCGGTTATGGTAAAGTCGGTCTCCTTGACTTATGTAATGTGCATGAGTGTTGCGTTTAGCAAATTTAGGCGGATCACTATAGCTAATTCCCTTTATCTTTATGTCGTTACCAATGATTGGTCGCACGCAGAACGACATTAGGAATGAAAAATAGGTGTAAACACGAATACCTTTAGGTATTACCCCAAATTTGTTTAAAATACGTTTCTTCAGGTTAGTAGTATTATTTACAGTGTAAGTAACAATCAGCGCACGACTATTTATGTCTAATTTATCAATTATATGCTGTGTTTTTCCCGCTCCTGCAACTGCTAGCACTACTCGCTTATCCATTCAATGGCCTCTCTAATGTATGGAGGTACAGTGATTTCATTTGCCTTCTCGTCAAGTAATCTAAATGCTGCGGTTGTTTTGTTATTCAACATATACTGTTGCGGTGTTAATTGGATCCCTCCGCCTGAAAATAAGTCGTCGCAGATTTCTTTATTGTCTTGATACATGCATATTTCAAAAGTTGTTCTTGTGTTATTTTTGTCAGCGAATACAGTTATACAATCTGCCTGGTAATCATGATAATTATCTATACAGTTTTTCTGATAATCACTATCATTATCACGGATCACCACTGTCCTAATATTCAATAACTTAGAAACTTCCATATATCGTTTAAAGCTAGTACCACCAACTGAAATTATATGAACCCCATCCTCGCTTGGTGGATGACCTTTAGTTCGCTCGTATAAGCATTCCATCAGAATATATTCCGCATCACCCTCAACAAGAATTACTTTTTCAGAAAGGACATGCTCTAAGATGTTATGGTTAGGAGCTTTTGCAAAAAACTTAGCGGTATCCCTCGTGAGGTCCGTCAAGCTAGCAGGTCTTGTTGCTGCACTATTCAGTAAGATCGACTTTCTTAAATCTAATCTAGAGCTAATTAGACTACTATGAGTTGTAATTATCACCTGATTGCTATGAGCTTTTTCTACCTGATCAATTAGCTTATACATGTTGGTGTGACTAAGGTGGTTTTCAGGTTCTTCTAGTAACAAGACATCGATTCTCTTGCCTTCATCACGCTCTCTCAATGCAAACGCAGTTTTTATAAAGCACTGTCTTCCTTTACCACGATTTTCAATTGGAATGCCTTCCTCTGTTAGGGTTAGGTCAGTTTCCAAATTGAACTTTGAGCCAGAACGAATAGCAAAATCGTATCCCTCTAAATTATCATTAATCACATTTAGTTGAGTATCCCTGAAGGCATTTTTTTGCTGTCTATATTCATTCATTAGACTGTAACGGACAGGTTGCTCTACAGTCGCTTCATACATGGCTTTTACATACTGACTGTTTGCGTACTCGTTGTTAATTTGAGTGCTATCAATAGATAAAAAGCGCAAAAATTTCCGATAATTCGAGTATACGTCCCCATTGAATGTAATAAACTTGGCAACGTAAAATTCGAATGGAAAGTTATCACCTTCAGTATCCAAAACTTGCCGTATCTCCGTGCTTAACTCTTCGTTCGGCTCACAGATCAATTGAAGCCCATCAGCATAAGTTCCATCACTATTATTTCTACCGTTGAGATCTGGGTTATCTGCTTCGTTTAGAAATAACTCAATATGAAGACTCGGAAGACGGTCTATATTCTTCTCACCAGCTAGAAATTCTGAAACAACACTGGCATTAAGCAAAGCTTCGATACCCAAGCTCTCTACCTTGCTTCTACTACCACTCAAGACAAGTTCAATAGCCGTCAATATAGTGCTCTTTCCTGCTTCATTATCCCCAACCAGAATATTTCTTTTGGGATCAAAATGAATCTCATACTCTCGAAATTTCTTAAAGTTTTTGATTTTTGCCTTCAAAATATGTGTCATTATAGTACTCACCCTACTATCTAAATTATTAGCTAGAATATTATATAGACTTCATAGTGATAAGAATGCTGTTGCTAACATGTTTTGAGGTATAGCTGATCCCCCGCTGAACAACACTGATGATTGTTAACTACTCCTGCTTATGCCACAGAACTGTGTCTTGATTAAGCATGATTCTGTGCCATGGAGATAGTGCCCCCCCAAAAACTAATTTTAATTTCGATTCACCACTAGCAACCATGCTTCAACACTATATCCAAATACGGGTGCAGCCATTCACCATCCGGCAACTCATGTAAGCTCACGAATCCATCATGTTCTAGCGTGCAGATATCGCCGTGCGAGCTTACATAATCATAAACTGCCCTGCTCTCTAAGCCTTGGATCATATACTTACGTAGCATCACATCACGACGCCACGCTTTCCACTCCTCGTTTTTTGTTTTTCGCTTTGTGGTATTGAATGGCTGCCCAACCGCATTCACGACAGAAAGCCCATACCTATTTTTCTTTCCTGTCTTTAGATACTCGTCAAGAAGCAGGTTTAAACTGTCACAAAGTTCTTTTGTTTTAAATTCCCAATGTTTCAGCATTTCTGATACATAATCGTCGGAATAGAGCTTTTTTAGCTTTTTCACCATATTCCCCTTAGGCGAAAAATTAACTATTCCAGCATTAAATATAGTGCCGTAGCGGATAGTTTTAACGAGCGCATCATCTACCCCTAGCGTATCTTTGATAAAGTCGGTTTCTAATACAGATAGTGAATCAGTGCTAATTCCATATTTATTGAATTCTTGCTCTAAGATAGCTAACTGGCAGCCTTTAATATCATAATTGTACCCGTTGGCTAAACATGCCCATTTCATCTTGCTGGGTAAATATTGAAAACCTGTACCTATCTCAAAAGAACGGCTCCCCACTTTGGCGGTTTTATACGCTTGTCGATACTCAACGATTAGTAGCGTTTTGCATGATCATTAACACAATAACGCTACACTTTCACAGAACATCATAAAAATAAGCCATCACTCATACTTTTATTGGCAAAGATATTTAGATGATTAAAGCAACACACTGAAACCTTATGGTATGATGCCGTATTATGTTTGTGAAATAAAACCAGATAGAGTTTAACAACCAACACTCACAAACGAGATAAACTTCAATACGTTAAGAAAGACGACACCATGACTGACAGCCAAAATTTCGAATCCCACACCCCCATGATGCAGCAGTATCTTAAGCTTAAGGCAGAGCACCCAGAAATCTTACTGTTTTATCGTATGGGTGACTTTTATGAACTGTTTTTTGATGATGCTAAAAAAGCCTCACGCTTATTAGATATTTCATTAACAAAACGAGGTCAGTCGGCAGGTCAACCTATTCCTATGGCTGGCGTTCCTCATCATGCGGTTGAAAATTATCTGGCTAAATTAGTGCAATTGGGGGAATCCGTTGCCATCTGTGAACAAATTGGTGATCCGGCCACCAGCAAAGGCCCTGTTGAGCGTAAAGTGATCCGTATTGTCACACCGGGCACCGTTACGGACGAAGCGCTACTTGAAGAGCGCCAAGACAATCTATTAGCCGCTATCTGGCAAGATAAAAATGGCGCTTTTGGTTATGCCACTTTAGATATCACCTCTGGACGTTTTCGGGTCACTGAAATGCCGGATAGCGAAAGTATGGCAGCTGAACTGCAACGCACTCACCCAGCAGAACTACTCTATCCAGAAACCTTTGAGTCAATGGCATTAATTGAGCGTCAGCAAGGTTTACGCCGACGTCCAATTTGGGAGTTTGAGTGTGAAACCGCCAAACAGCAACTTAATTTACAGTTTGGAACCCGCGATTTAACTGGATTTGGTGTTGAAAATGCCCGACTTGCACTTTGTGCTGCAGGTTGCTTATTACAATATGTTAAAGATACGCAACGCACTGCGTTGCCTCATATTCGTAGCATTACCATGGAGCGTCCGCAAGATACCATTATCTTAGATGCAGCCACTCGCCGTAATTTAGAATTAACCCAAAATCTTGCTGGCGGTTGTGATAACACCTTGGCATCTGTACTTGATCTGTGCGTGACCCCAATGGGAAGCCGTATGCTCAAACGTTGGATACACACCCCTTTACGCCAGCGTGAACAATTAATTAAACGCCAAGATGCGATTAGCGCCTTACAACCCCTCTATTTTGAGTTACAGCCTTTTTTACGTCAGGTGGGTGATTTAGAGCGGGTACTTGCTCGTTTAGCATTGCGATCCGCTCGTCCTCGTGACTTATCACGTATGCGCCATGCCTTTCAACAATATCAAGATATCCACCAAGTGCTTGATCAGGCGGATATGCCCTATATTAAAGAATTACAGCAGCGTATCAGCCAGTTTGATGAGTTGCGTGAATTACTGGAAAATGCCATTGTTGAAACACCACCCGTATTAGTACGCGATGGGGGTGTGATAGCCCCTGGTTATAATGCAGAATTAGATGAATGGCGAGCATTGGCTGACGGTGCGAGTGACTATCTTGAAAAGCTTGAAGTTCGTGAACGTGAAAAATGGGGTATTGATACCTTAAAGGTTGGCTTTAATGGGGTTCATGGTTACTACATACAAGTCAGTCGTGGCCAAAGCAATTTAGTCCCAATGCACTATGTGCGTCGTCAAACACTGAAAAATGCTGAACGCTATATTATTCCTGAACTAAAAGAGTATGAAGACAAGGTATTAACCTCTAAAGGTAAAGCATTAGCAATTGAAAAAATGCTCTACGAAGAGCTTTTCGAAAAACTATTACCTCATCTAACCGCCTTACAAACCAGTGCTGAAGCGTTAGCTGAAACCGATGTTCTGGCTAATCTCGCTGAGCGTGCAGAATCACTCAATTATACACGCCCTGAATTAACAGAAAAAACAGGTATTCAAATCACTGGTGGACGTCACCCTGTTGTAGAACAAGTACTGAGTGAGCCATTTATCTCAAACCCTCTACAACTCGCGCCTCAACGTCGTCTACTCATTATTACCGGCCCTAATATGGGCGGTAAAAGTACCTATATGCGTCAAGCGGCATTAATTACGCTACTGGCTTATATTGGTAGTTTTGTGCCCGCAGAAAAAGCGGTAATAGGCCCAATTGATCGTATTTTTACCCGCGTGGGTGCCTCTGACGATCTGGCTTCGGGTCGTTCAACATTTATGGTGGAAATGACAGAAACCGCAAATATTCTTCATAATGCCACTGAAAACAGTTTAGTGTTAATGGATGAAATTGGCCGAGGCACTTCTACTTATGATGGGCTTTCTCTCGCTTGGGCTTGTGCCGAAAATTTAGCGAATCGCATTAAAGCGATGACACTCTTTGCCACACACTATTTTGAATTAACGACACTGCCAGAAAAACTAGAAGGCACTGCCAATATTCACTTAGATGCGGTAGAGCATGGGGAAACTATTGCCTTTATGCACAGTGTTCAAGAAGGTGCAGCCAGTAAAAGTTATGGTTTAGCGGTTGCGGCATTAGCCGGTGTGCCAAAAGAGGTGATCCGCCGTGCAAAGCAGAAATTAAAAGAGTTGGAAACCCTATCAGGTCATTCAGGGGCAAGCCATGTAGAAACGTCACAACTAATGTTATTAGCAGATATTGAGCCTTCTGAAGTTGAATTAGCATTAAATAAAATTGATCCGGATTCATTAACACCAAAACAAGCGTTGGAATTGCTCTATCACTTAAAAGAGCTAAATAAATAACAAAAGAAAAGCCGATTAGTTAATTTAACTAATCGGCTTGATAACGCATTGGGCACCTAAAGCAACTAGTTCATCTTAAAAAGTGCCTCTATGCATAATCCTTGCCCTTGCAGAATATCTTTTAAACGACGTAATCCCTCAACTTGGATTTGACGAACCCGCTCTCTTGTCAAACCAATTTCTCGACCAACATCTTCTAATGTTTCAGCCTCGTAACCCAGTAATCCAAAGCGACGCGCTAATACTTCGCGCTGTTTTGGATTTAATTCAAATAACCATTTTACGATATTTTCCTTGAGGTTATTATTTTGAATGGTTGCTTCTGGCCCTTCTTCATTTTCGTCTGAAATAATATCTAGTAAGGCTTTATCTGAATCCCCACCAATCGGTGTATCAACAGAAGAAATACGTTCATTTAAACGTAGCATTTTGCTGACATCATCGACGGGTTTATCCAGCGTTTGCGCAATTTCTTCAACACTTGGCTCATGATCGAGCTTATGTGCTAATTCTCTTGCGGTTCTTAAATAGACATTGAGTTCTTTAACGATATGAATGGGGAGACGAATAGTGCGGGTTTGGTTCATAATGGCACGTTCAATAGTTTGACGTATCCACCATGTGGCATAGGTTGAAAAACGAAATCCTTTTTCAGGATCAAACTTTTCAACAGCACGAATAAGGCCTAAATTGCCTTCTTCAATTAAGTCAAGAAGAGCTAACCCTCGGTTCGTATAACGGCGAGATATTTTAACAACTAAACGTAGATTACTCTCTATCATCCGTTGTCTTGATGGGATATCACCTCGTAACGCTCTACGAGCAAAGAATACTTCTTCTTCAGCACTCAACAATGGAGAATAGCCAATTTCTCCTAAATAGAGCTGAGTTGCATCTAACGCACGCTGATTGACTCCTTCAATGAGTTCAATTTCATCTTGAGCGTCAGATTCATTTTCAGCCTCTTTTGTTGCGGCTGCTTCATCGAACTCTTCCATGTTCTCATCAATATCATCAGTATATAACTCGTCTACTCTTAGCGTACTTTGGCTCATCAGCTGCTCCTACCCTTGATAATTTAGGTAAACGACGCTCTTAATGAGATCGATTTACCAGTTTATCGCTGTGTCACGACACAACGGGTTTACTGATTTTCCCTTGTAACGAATTACAAAATAAAAAAATAACATAATCTGTTTTACTGTTAATTTACTTTATAGTTTATTCAATATATTTATTAACTATAAGTATTAGTTATTAACAGCAATTAT
>NZ_CAWPAV010000153.1:0-19547 GCF_963885725.1 Proteus sp. G4380 | reverse complement strand
AAGATATTTTTTTAGTTTTAGAACCACCAGATGATAATAAATACCGATGACTTAATAGCAAACCTTCATAATTTTCTGGCATTTTATCTTCCTGAAGATCTTGCTCATCGTTATGACTGGCAATATTGTCTTTTAAACTCGCTATTTTTTTAAGTATATCTAATTTCTCTGCTAATTTTTTTATACTTTCAGGTGTAAGCTGACATTTATTCAAATACCTATTTACGCTATAAGACTCAGTTGGAATATCACTTTCCGTTTTTTCACTAGATAGCGTCATCTTATTTGAGTTAGATATTCCCTGAACCATATAATGCTATCTCCTGTATTTCATTCTGCTCTAACCTTTCAATATATAGCTCTTTCTCTAATGCTTTTCTTTCAAAATAAAGTGTCATTTTATTTTGTTTTTTGACGGCCTTTTGTCGTTGTTTTTTTAGCGCCTCACTCTGTTTTTCTAAATCATTCAGTTTATCCTTTATTTCTTCAACTTGAGCGACATAAAAATTTATTGAATGTAAAACAATAGCTTGCTTCCTTCTTTGTTGATGAAACGAATGAATTGAATAAATACCGGCTTTTTCATAAGCGGGTACTTCACTCTTTAAAGCACTAATTAATTGCTCTTGCTCTTTTTTCTTCTGTTCAGCTTCTGTAATAAGTTTTTTATATTTTAATTGTTCTTTTTCTATTTTTTTTTGCCGTTGGGCAATGGCACTAATCAATGCTTGATGCTTAAGCGGTAATCTCATACATTTGTTCTAATGTTTGTTGAAAATCGGCTTTTTCTTTAAAGGATTGAGTAAGAAAGCTTTCTATCTTGGCTTGTTTTCTTACCGCGATATCATTTAATTCGTTATCTCCTTCATGATATTCTCCTAACTCTTGCAATAACTTAACATCTTGTAATCGCATCAATATTTGTCTTATTTTTAAAGCAGATTTTTGTTGTTTACTATCAGTGACTTGTTGAAAAACCCGACTCACACTACCTAATACATCAATAGCAGGATAGTGCCCTGATGCTGCTATTTTTCGAGATAAATAAATATGTCCATCTAAAATAGAACGAATTTCTTCACCGATCGCATCTGGCTCATCATCACTCTCTAATAAAACAGTATAAAATGCCGTAATGGAGCCTGTTTTTGTTACCCCTGGACGCTCTAAAATAGCGGGAAGTTTATCAAATACAGATGCTGGATATCCTTTACGTACGGGCAACTCACCCGCTGTTAATGCGATATCCCTTAACGCTCGACAATAACGAGTCATAGAATCAATAAATAAAACGACATTTTTTCCTTGTTGACGAAAATATTCGGCAACCGTTGTTGCCACTAAAGCCGCATTACACCTTTCTACCGCTGATTGTTCTGAAGTTGAGCAAATTAAAACCGTATTTTCACATCGCTTATGTTGCTTTAATTCTTCAATAAACTCTGTAACTTCTCTTCCTCGTTCACCAATCAAGCCAATAACAAAAACATCTGCCTGTGCAAAACGGATAATCATATTCATTAACATCGTTTTACCCGTTCCTGCACTAGCAAAAATCCCCATTCGTTGCCCCAATCCACAACTTAATAATCCATCAATAGCACGTATACCTGACTTAAATAGTGTTGTAATAGGCAGCCTATCACTAAACAAAGGTGGCCGACCTTCGATAGGACATAAGGTACTAAAGGTCTTCTCTGCTATTTCTGTATTAAATCGTAATAAGCAATTCCCTTTACTATCAATCATGCTGCCTAATATATGTGGGCCTAGGGCAACTGAAAATGTTTTTCCTGTTGGCTCAACTATAATTTGTAAAGAGTAACCTTGAGCGCTTCCCATCATACTTAATATTGCTATGTTATTATGAAACCCAATAACAATAGCTTCACCGAGAATATTTTCACTGAAAATATTCTCTTTTAGTTGGCAGACCTCCCCAATAAAAACATCACGTAACATCACTTCTAAAATATTTCCTTGTATTCGTAAAGGATGCGCTGCGTTATGAAACATTAGAAATCTGGCGTTCATTATTTAGCCAATAAACCGTTGATGTATACTATTCATAATTTGAAAATAGTCATCAATGGCTCTTGCCATGCTTTCTCCATTTTGCAATGCAATTGGCATAAATGATGCTCTTAATTCTAAAGAGTCCTCAATTCTCACCAAGGCCGGTTGTCCAGGGTAAAAACTTTCTGTTTGATTATTGATGCTATCTAATAATAATTCGGCACTAATTTGTGTAAGTAATTTTTCATCATAATCACAAAGCACCGACCAAATCATAGGAACCTCGTCAACAACCAATAAATTAATATCTGGCATATCACCTAAACTAATGGTAATGGTTGAATGGTTATCGATTGATTTCCCCCCTGAAAATAAATCATTCCGACCAATAACATTCATTGCATCCATAAGTAAGCTAGCAAGATCAAAAGACATAATCACTCCTAAATAGATTGTAATACATTAATTTCAATATCAGATGTTATCTCATCATAAGATAATACCGGTATTTGAGGATATTGAGTTTCTATTAGTTTTTTTACAAAACGCCTTATATCTATTGATGTTAAAAATATATAATCCTGAATATATTTAATATCATCAATAACCATAGATATTTTTTCTATTATCATATCTAATTCAGCAGGTTCTAAATTCAATAATGTGCCAGAAGAACTTTGTCTTATTCCACTACGAATTATCTCTTCCATATCGTTAGATAAGATAATTGCATTAAACTTCCCATCGGTTGAAAAAAAATAACTAATATAACGAGCAAGAAGCGTTCTAATGTGTTCAGTAAGTAGCACGGGATCTTTTTCTTTGCTCCCCCATTGAACTAAGCCCCCTATAATAGTCTTTATGTTTCTAATAGGAATTTTTTCTTGTACTAATCGTTGCAAAACATCATTTATCCTCTGAATAGAAACTTGCCTATAACACTCTTTTAAAAGCTCAGGGGCACTCTTTTCTAATTTATCAAGGATATCTTTTGTTTCTTGAATACCAAGAAACTCTGTAATATTTAATGTGATCAGATCAGAGAATTTTCTATAAAAGTAACTTTCTGAACGTTCCGCTTTGTAACCTAATGGCGCTAATTTAGATTCATCATCACGCTCAATCCAATAATGGGTTTTATTATCATCTTCAATACTTATTAAGTTAAAGCCTAAAGAGAGCAATTCATCATTAGGATTTTCTATATGAAAAAGAGGAAAAGGACAATTAAGTTCTTTTGCTTTAACTTCGTTAATTAAAATAATAATTTTATCGTCATCTATTTTATCTGAATAGTGAATCACAATATCTGGTAATAATATACCATATTGTAAAATAAATTCTTTTTGTAGCCATTTTTCAAAAACTATTTTTGTTAAATATGGTTTTTTCTTAGTAGAAAGAGTGATGATTAATGGCAAAGTTTCAGCTTGTGATAAGGTAATATTTTCTGTTAATAAACTATTATCTACTTCTTCCCCATGTTTACCAGAAAATAAATTTGACATAAGTCCTTTTTTACTGTCGACATTAGTAGCATTAAGATTATCTTTTTCATCTTCTTTTTTATATTCTTTTTTACTATTCTTCCATTTTATTTTAAAAAAGTAGACGCCAAGCATTGCAGATAAAATAAGAAAAACAGGTGTGGGAAATCCTGGTAAAAAACCGATACCAAAAGCCAAAATAGCTGTAACAAGCAAAGCAAAATCTTGTGCCAATAGCTCATTCATAATGCTATAGCCCAAATTATTATTTTCACCACCGACACGTGTTACAATAAATCCGGCACTAATAGAGATAAGTAAAGCAGGAATTTGTGCAACTAATCCATCCCCTATCGTTAAAAGTGTATATGTATGTAATGCCTCTGTAATAGATAACCCCATTTGAGCCATACCTACCGATATGCCACCAATTAAGTTCACGAAGATAATGACAATGCCGGCTATCGCATCCCCTTTTATAAATTTCATGGCACCATCGAATGAACCATATAATTGACTCTCTTGTCCTAACTCTTTCCTTCTGATCTGAACTTCTTCATTCGTAATGATCCCTGATTTTAAATCAGCATCAATACTCATTTGTTTTCCAGGCATACCATCCAAAGAGAAACGAGCCGCGACCTCCGCTACTCGTTCAGATCCTTTAGTAATCACGAGAAATTGCACTATGGTCACAATGGAAAAGACAACAAAACCTACAACAAGATTTTCACCAATGACAAACTCACCAAATGAGGTAATGATCTCTCCTGCATCTGCATCTAATAATATAAGACGGCTAGTGCTTATTGATAAAGCAAGCCGGAAAAGAGTTGTTATAAGCAATAATGCAGGAAATGTCATAAAGTTCAGTATACGTTTAATATAAAATGAACTCATAAAGATAAGAATTGCAATAGTAATATTTAAACCTATAAGAAAGTCGACCAAATAAGTTGGCAAAGGTATAATTAACATCATTATAACCAGTATCATCACTGATAGTACGATAAGTTCTGGTTTGTTTTTTATTGCTAATAGAAACTTATAAATCATAAACTTTGCCAATAATTAATTGTTTTTTATTTTCTTAATTGATATTGCTCTTGCTTAATATAATTATCTATAATTTTTTGTATCATTATTTGGCATTCATTTCTAAAATCATCAGATAAGTATAATAATTCAGGATATTTATTGAACATTGTCTTTAACTGTTGTAGCAACCTCATTTTTATTTTAATAAAATAACCTTTCCATTGATTATCCATAAGTGATATTAAATATTTTTCCATTTGTTCTGGAGATATCATTCCATTAATAGTTAGTTGATAAAAATCATCTTCTTTTATAAAACTCTTTAAATCTTCTTTAACTAAATTTTCTATATTCATTTCTATAAAGCTATATAATAATCGTAATTTATTTACCTTTTCCAAAAGATAACCAAACTCTGAACTTTGGGAGCAACTTGGCATTAACGATTTCATATCACAAATCAAGCTCTGTGTTAGAAAATTCAAAATAATTGAACATTTTTTTATATCATATTTTTCTATCCACATTTTGAAAAAATAAATAGGTTCAATATCCAGAATAATGTAACTACGGTAAAGGTCTCTTAATACTGATGCATCTAAACAAAGTAATTTAGCAAAGGCTTTAGCTTGGAGAGCAATATTAATGCCTGCCTTAATTTGCTTACCCTCCTCACCTGCAAGTAACCTATTGATCTCATTTTCAATACCTGCATCTAATTGTGCACCTAATTTTTTTTTCCTAAGTAATTCTCGTAAAACCATAACGAGATCACTAGGATCAGGGAACATTTTACGTAAATATTGCAATAATTCCTGTAAACTTCTCCCCGATTTTCTAAATTGAAGCATCACCTTATCAAGTTTCTCATCAGCACCATCTTCTGCAATATATAAAGCTTCTTGCCCTTTATTGGCTTTTTTGTCTAATAATTTTCCTAATCGCTGAGAAAAAAGAGTTGCCACCATAGACATATCATCAGATATTTCTATTAATTGATTTTGATAATTTTCACTTTCGTTTATTTGTGGTTGCTTATATTCTATGTCTTGCTGACTTTCTTTACTAATACTGTTGCTGGCACCATTTGTCGAAGTTGCAGTATTAATTGGTCCGATCATAATATCACCTCATAAATGCCTGAATTTGTTTTAGCGCTTGAGATGTTTTTTTATCCATCGGTAAAAATGGGTGTTCAGTTAAAGAGTCCAATCCGTGCGTATCAGTTTTATCTAATAAACGCGGTTGTAACATAAAAATACGCACCATTTTTTTATTATTATCTGACTGATAGCTAAATGCTCGGCCAACTAAAGGTATAGCACTTAAAAAAGGAATTTTGTTTTCTGCTTTTATGTTATCTTCTCGTGTATATCCACCAATTAATAAACTACCGCCTTCAGAAACTCGGGCCACGGTGCTGATATTTGTGCGATTAATAACAGGTAATTTTTCAATCCCTTCTTCTCTATCTTCATCATCACTTTTTTTCTCGGCGCCATCTTCAAGATTGATAATCATCTCAATCTCTTGGTTAGTATTACTAATACGAGGCAATACACTGATCATAGTGCCGAATGTTGTAGATTCTAATGAAGCAACTCGCTCACCTTTAATTTGTGTATAAAAGGTGGTGTTATTATCAAATATGGCGGGGGTATTTTCTTGAGTTAACAAAATAGGACGAGAAACCATTTTAGCTTCCCCTTCCTCACTGAGTGCTTTGATTTTACTTAAAAAACTAAAACCAGATACAGCACTTAAACTAGCGGTATTAAAGAAAAATGTATTTTTACCCGAGCCATAACTCCCCTGCCAATTCACCCCCAAACTATCGGCTTTACTTTTAGAAATATCAATTATCCATAATGACATTTCAACTTGTCTTTTCGGTTTATCTAATTGTGAAATAAGTGAGCTAACTAAAGCTAAACCTTCTCGACTCGTTTTAACCAACAGGCTATTTGATCCAGGTAAAGGAACGAGTTCAACATTATATTTGCCCATTTGAGTGATAATCGGTGAATGAGTATCTTGTATATCGTTGGTAATTTTATCATCCTGATATTTATCATTATCTTCGATAATCTCACGCGCTCTTCTGACTGTTTTTTCTTTCTCTCCCGATGGCATAAATAGCTGTTGCAAAACCGTTGTTATACCAGGTAAAACCACTTTTTCATCACGTAATATATAGGTTCTATCTTGTACAAAAGTGTTTTTTAATGGAAATATCTGCACAAACTCATCGCCATAACGAGAGC
Source organism: Proteus sp. G4380 (assembly GCF_963885725.1). Taxonomy (NCBI): domain Bacteria; kingdom Pseudomonadati; phylum Pseudomonadota; class Gammaproteobacteria; order Enterobacterales; family Morganellaceae; genus Proteus; species Proteus sp. G4380. The sequence continues at coordinate 12,742 of NZ_CAWPAV010000153.1, read as the reverse complement.
TTCCGGTTGGAACTTGATTATTGATATTTTCATTAATTTGTTCTTGTACATCATTATCCAAAAGCTCAGCAGCAGCCTTAACTAAGCTAATATAAATAGGAGGACCTGAGAGATAAAAAGTACGCTGATCGTGACCTGCACGTAATGGGTAGCGGAGATCATATAATCCAACATCTTGTAGATACTCTTTCAGTTTACTCAAGCTGATATTTTTCACTTGAAATAGCTGTTGCTGTATCTCATTATCGCGATAAATATAAATAGATTCTCCGTCATTAAAATAAAGTAATGACAAACGCTTTACCATTAATTCAAAGGCGTCTTCAGGTGAAGAAATATCAAATTTTCCACTGATCCGCTCTTTTTTTACTGCGCTGCTTAGAATAAAAGGTTTATTTAATTTATCTGATAGCACTAGGAAAAACTGTTCAATATGTGTATTTACCGCAACAAAAACATCAGGTTTTTTAACCTGATGTGTATAAATAACCTTTCCTTCTGCAGCTTGTGTTGGCAAAAAGAAGCTATAAAAAATGATAATTCCAATGATACAGTAAATTTTATTTTTTATGTTCATAAAGATATTGGCCAATTCGCCGAAATTCAGTTGGTGTAATACCAAATAATGTCTTAATTTCATTAGAAAAATGAGATGCTGAACTAAAACCATTATCGACTGCAATCTGAGTCAATGATTCATCTGTTGATAGCGTTGTCAAAATAGAAGATGCCGCACGCCATGAACGTAATTGACTTTTACCACAATTACCTAAATAACGTTTACACAGCCGTCTAAAATGTGTCCCTGATACACCATATCGTTCACCTATTTGTGCAATATTGCTTTTTTTCTCATCCAAATAACTAATCAGATGTAATATAAGCCAGTAACTTTCACTGTGTCTTATAGTCACAAAAAGAGGTTCTAATTGGCTTTCATCTTTCAGTGCCTCATTAATAATCAGATGTTCTAATGTTCCACTCCCCTCTTTTATATAAAAAATTTGTTGATTAATATCAAAATTAGTGCCAACTGCTGTCATTTTTGAAAAATCTCTAGCATAATCAATAAATGCCAATAATCTGGCACAAATAAAAAATGATCTCTTTTCAATACGCCATGACTGATTTTCTGATTGAAAAATAACATTTTCATTTTTTGAATTATAAATAAAAGCCTTTCCCTTTATAATTTTAGTCGTTTTATCATCGTATATTCTTATTGGATATTCATCATTTAAAGGAATGCACATGAATAATAAATTCCCTGATAAAATATTTTTATCGCCACTTATTTTTATATCATTTATTAACATGGTAAATACCTCAGCCTATACTTATAATCTATTAAAGGTTCAAAAAAACAAACTATTTTTCAAAATGTTATTATAGCCATCATTTATAGAACACTATAATAATATAGCCTAGAATTAACTTTAAAAATAAATAACAATTCTCATTGATTATTATTAAAAAAACAACAGTAATATATCAACATTTATTTTCAAATAAAACACCTATGTTTTTTTAAAGAATTTCATTGTTTATATAACTAAAATATATTTATAACATGAATTAATTAACATTTATTATTGGGTTAACTCTATGCTGTATTATATTTATGTTCTCAGTGGTCCTTTAAAAGGGATAATAACGCCTTTGCTACCTAATCAATACTCATTAATTCTACATAGTAAAGAACATATTGAAAATAAAATAGAAAATGAGAAATTAACACTTTACATTCCTTGCAACAAGAAAGAACATGAAAAGATAATTACGATTATGCTTGATGAGCATAATACAAAAAATAATAAATATAAAATAGAAGATGGTTTAATTTCTAAAGAAATTAGCAAAGAACTACCATTAGAACTAGATAAGCCTATATATATCAATAATTTTCCTATTTTCTTAATTAGTCATAAAGATGATTTGTCTATAACATCTTTTGATTTAAATTCAAAAAAATGGACATTTAATAGAAAAATCATTGTATCATTTATATTTGTTATTGCATTTTTTATAGTATCATTTACTTTTATGGATGTATCAAAACCATTAGAAAATAAACCAAAGGAATTGGCTTTTAAAAGTTCATATTCAAATGAATTCAAAGGAGAAAATGGTTATTTATGTATTTACACTGAACCTTACTCTTCTAAAAATTTAATAAAAGATAGTGATTCAAAAACAAAAATTTCATTTTTGAACAAAGAAAAAATTATCAAATTAGCAACTAATAATAAAATTCACGTTACTTTAAAAGACAACACTAAACCTATAGTGAGTTTTTTTTATTATAATAAAAATGAAAAGCTAAAAATCATTCAAGCCATCAATGACAATTTTCCCAAAAATTGTCAGCCAATCATAAAAGAATTATCAATTGCTAAAATTGTTGAAGAGATAAACAAGCTAAATTTCACTAAAACAATAGGATATACTATTGAAGAAAAAAATAACGGCTTAATTTTTATCTTTGATGATAAGCTAAGCGTAAATGACAAAGAAAAATTTAATGCTTATATAAAAAAACAGGCAGCTTTTTTTGGAAGAAAATTTATTTTTTATCGTGAAAATAAAGTTAATATCAACTTGAAAAATAAAGCAATGCTACAAGAAGATAATGGATATATTTTTCTTGATAATCAGCATCGTTATTTTCCTCAAGGATAATCAAGCTATGATGAGTAACATAACAAATTTAAGCACAAAGGAGTAATTTATGGCTGCGAGTCTTGTTCAAACAGATGTAAGTTCAATTAACAAAGTTGACCAATATTTTCATAAACCTGTAAGAACCCAAAGTAATAATTTATCAAAAGCTTTAGAAGCATTAAAAGCTGATACATCTAATGCCGCGGCATTAGCCGAATATCAAGCCAAACTTGCCGAATATAATATTACACGTAATGCCCAATCTACATCAATCAAAGTCATTAAAGATCTAGCAATGAGTATTATTGGTAATATGCGTTAACATCAGTTTTACGGAGGTTATGTATGGCTATTGCACCTATTATTCCCGTTAATTTAACCAAAGAACTACAAGATACAAGTGATGATAGTTTATCGACTATCATGGTAAATGGCATTATTAGTAGTATGCAATATGAAAAAAAGATACAAGAAAAGTTAACAACATTAAGCCAATTAGGTGATGCCCAAAGTTATACGAATTTACAAATAGAACTTAGCGATTATTCAATTACGATGAGCTTAGCGAGTACGTTAGCAAGAAAATCTCTCAATATTGTGGAAACACTACTTAAGGCTCAATAGTAATGAATAGACGGTATTTGTTATTACTATTTTTATGTTGCTTACTTCCTTTATTAAACGGTTGTAAGGATCAATCACTGCTCACTAATTTAAGTCAAAGGCAAGCAACTGAAATTCAAGCGGTGTTACAGAAACACCAAATAACAAGTACTCGTACTGCGTTAGGAAAAGGATTATTTGAGATCTCTGTTAAAAAGGAAAATATAGGGATTGCTATTCAAATATTAGAAGAATATCAATTACCAACAATTTCTCGTATTGAAATTACACAATTATTTCCATCAGATGCATTAGTTTCATCGCCTCAAGCTGAAAAAGCACGTTTAATTTCAGCCATTGAGCAACGGTTAGAACAATCATTATTAACCATTGATCATCTTATTGATGCGAGAGTACATGTCAGTTATCCACTATCATCAAATGATCGTATAACGCCAACACCTCATGCTTCTGCTTTAGTTTTCTATGAAGATGGCATGATAGATAGTGATCAGCTAAGTGACGATGTTCGCGCTTTTATCCATAATGCTTTTAATGATATGGATGAGAGTAATATTACTGTTTTATTATATCCACGGAATATCAATAAATTTACGATATTAAATAATCAACTTCACCAAGATAATACGACATCATTGAGTAACTCTTGGTTACTCATAGGGTTATCAGTAATTAGTTTAATTATAATAATTGTGGTCATATTGATTATTTATCGTCGTAAACAAGTCAATAAAATGGTAAGCGAGAATGAGTAATCTGACTGCTGAACAATTTAAATTGATCTCTAATGTAATGTATGAACCGTTAAGTTATATCCATTCAGACTACGATGTATTAGCATCGCCAGAAGAAAATACCCTATGGCAAAAAATAGCTAATCGTCATTTAATTGGGCAATATCAACTTATACTGCATATTGATTGTGAGATTGATACTACCGTAGAAAAAATATTTACTCATTGGCACACTCTTCCTCGTTGTGCTTTATTTTTAGGTTATTTTTATTCTCGTCATACGCTATTAGCACAAAATTATTATCATTTAGAACCTGCATTAAAAGCCTTTTTAGCTCTCTATCCTATGTTAAATAGGACTGTCGATAGCAAAATATTACTGTCACTAAAAGATATTGCCCCCATAGATATTGGCTATCAATTACTATTTAATTTTATTAAGTTAATATCGAATGCACTAGCTCAACGTTTTAAATTACTTTTTTCACCAAAATCTTTATCAATTAATACTGAATTTCCTAAATCACTTGTTTTATCTCCTACACTTTTTTTACTGGTATTAAATTATGCTACGCTTGTTACCTGATAACCTTTTAAAATATACCTGTGAAGGTGTATTAATACGAGCTCACTATATACGACAGCTCGATAATATTCATAAAACAACATTAGCGACCAAGCAGGCAGCAAAAAAAATGCTGCATCACTTTAATCATAAACTAGATAAACTTCGTAATAAGATAGCTAACGAAGCTTATGCTAAAGGATTACAGGTTTTATTAGCTGATATAATAAGATTCTCAATTGAATATCAAGAAAAATTTGCACAATATGAATTTCAGCAACGAGAACAACTCGTCGCAACGATCGGGGAATTCTTAGATTCACCTGAAATACAAGTTAAACTCACTGAATATCTGATGTCATCAGTTCCTCTTGAGCAAAAAGTAACACTCGATATTCCCACAACACTACAGCGCTATTTTGAGAGTGAACTCGACAATAGCAATATTAAGTTAAACTGCCATAGCAACAAGACCATTGCTATTCATACCGGTGATCAAATTACTTTTTTTGATCCTGCCATATTTCTCAACGATCTAAGAACACAATTTCATCGGCCTTTTTCTGAAACTTATCAACCGATTTTTGAGCAAAACATCAAACAACTGCTATTAAACTTTATCAATACATTTACCCCCTCAGACGATCTTTCTTCAAGAAAGCCAATTTTAAACGAGGATAACAATGAAAATTGATCCTTTCCGCGCACAGCAGGTATATAACTCTCCTTCGACTTTATCTAGTGCTAACAATATTTCGAGAAAAGGATCAGATCCTCTTATCGAAAATTTGAAACTGACTTTTTATCAAGATTTAAGCAAGGCGGATCTTAGCCATGCTAATGATATTCTTACTTTATTAGACCAATTTGATGTCAAAGATGGAGGTAATCAAACGTTAAAAGAGAAGCGACAAATAGCCTTATTAGTTTATGCACACCAACAAAGTGAATTAGAGCATCATGAAAATAAAAACTTAATTAATCAAGCACTAATTTCACGGCTCTCTTATCAAGGTTTTTACCATCAAGTCACCCAAGAATTATTAGGTATGATCGATAACAATGATGAATTCGAAGGTTTTTTTAAGCCTGATAGGGTGACATTTTCATTGTGATCATAACATTTGAGCACCAGCTCCTTTTTCCCCTAAAATATCATCAGGGTTACGCAATGGACAATCATTTAAAGATAGGCATCCGCAGCCAATACAGTGATCAAGTCCATTACGTAAACGCTTAAGACGTCGAATACGCTCATCGAGTCGTATTTTCCAATCTGTTGATATTTCATGCCATTGTTCTGCAGTTAATTTACTATTTGGTGGATATTTTCCTAATATTTCCTGAATTTCTTTTAATGGAATACCTGTGCTCTGCGCTGCTTTAATAATTGCTACATAACGAAGTACCACTGACGGGTAACGGCGCTGATTTCCAGAGCTTCGAGAGCTTTTTATCAATCCTTTTTCTTCATAAAAATGCAGTGTAGAAATCGCAACACCACTACGTTTTGCCACTTCGCCAACTGTGAGTGCTCGATTAAAATCTATTTTCTCTTTACTCATTTGCTACCTTTTTTATTTTTCACTTGACCTCAAGTTAACTTGAGGTTTTATAGTCCTGTCCCAATACAAAGTCAAGTCAGCCAATTGCCTGATTTTATTTTTTTAAGTTTATTGAGGACTGATACATGCCTAACTCAATTGCACGTATTCTTGAAAGCCAAACATTATGGATTGTCGCAAGAGTGCTAATTCTATTGTTATTTTTATCATCGGGTTTTGCCAAGGTATTTGATTATGAGAATAGTTTGGCAGAGATGCGTGCAGCAGGGTTAAACCCTGATTGGTTTTTTAATCTCGCCAGCGCCATTGTTTTATTCGCCGGATCGATTTTAGTCCTTTTTGATCGTTACCTATGGTTAGGTGCTGGCGCATTAGCCACTTTCTTATTTTTAACCATTGTGATTGTACATACGTTTTGGAATATGACCGGCGATAAAGCGATGTTATCCATGTATTTTGCGATAGAGCATACCTCTGTGATTGGAGGACTAATGGCAACCGCAATGGCTAGCCACTTCAGAGCATTATGGAAAAAATTCAACTCATAACACCCTAAAAATAGATAAAAACTTCACTATGGGATCGGCGGTAAAATGAATAAGAAATTGACGTTAACTTTATGTGCCTCACTATTTTTATTAAGTGCAGGGGCAATGGTTTATGCAACAATGGGATCTGATGAAGATGAAACACAGCCATTTGCTTATCCACCAACAAAAGTGGCATTAGCAACCGCGCAATCTGCTGAATTACCTAATACCATGCATGGTGTTGGAGAATTGGAAGCCGCTAGACAAGTCTATTTAGCGGCAGAAACAAATGGGCGCATCGCCACGATCCACTTTGCATCAGGACAAACCGTCACCGCGGGACAAATCTTAGTAAAATTAAATGATGAGCCAGAGCAAGCGGAATTATTACGCTTACAAGCACAACTAACTAATGCAGAAAAACTTTATTCAAGAACTCGCCAACTTTATAGTAAAAATGTGGCTGCAGCAGCACAATTAGATAGTACGTTATCAGAGCGCGATATGATTGTAGCCTCTATCCGTGAAGTGAAAGCGCGCATTGCACAAAAAACAATTAAAGCTCCCTTTGATGGTATTGTCGGCATAAAACTCGTGCATGAAGGACAGTATCTAAATGCTGGGGAACGTGTTGCCTCATTAGTGGATGCAAGCCACTTAAAACTTAACTTTTCACTCGATGAGCAAGTGGCGCCACAGCTTTCAACTCATCAACCTATTAATATTGCAGTTGATGCTTATCCTAATCAAACATTTACCGGCTCACTTAATGCCATAGACCCTCTTATTGGCCCTTCTCGCACTGTGCAAGTACAAGCCATTTTACCGAATACCGATAACAAATTAAAAGCGGGCATGTTTGCTCGTGTTCAAGTTACCTCCCCTACTCGTCATCAGGCATTAACCGTACCAGAGACAGCGGTTACTTATACTGCCTATGGGGATACCGTGTTTGTAGCGCAATCTGACAATCAAAAAAACCTTATCGCTAAGCGTGTCTCTGTGAAAGTTGGATTGCGCTACAACGGCCTTATCGAGATCAAAGAAGGCTTAAATCAGGGAGATCAAGTTGTTACCTCAGGGCAAATCAAACTTAGTGATGGCACCTCAATAGCCCCCATAGAGCAAGATACGTTAACACTGGCCCAATCTACTACTCGTCAACCATAACAGGAGTGTTTCATGAAATTCACTGATATTTTTGTGCGACGACCTGTTTTAGCGTTAGTAGTTAGCACCTTGATTTTTTTACTGGGCGCATTTGCGTTCAGTAAACTACCTATTCGCCAATACCCCATGTTACAAAACTCAACGATTACCATTGCAACAGACTACCCTGGCGCATCGTCTGAACTGATGCAAGGTTTTGTGACTCAGCCTATTACGCAAGCCGTTTCCTCGGTGGAAGGCGTTGATTATATTTCTTCATCTTCAGTACAAGGAAAAAGTTTTGTCACGGTAAGAATGGAGTTAAATCGCGATCCGACACAAGCATTAACGCAAGTGATGGCCAAGGTCAATCAAGTACGTTATAAATTGCCAGAACAAGCTTATGATCCTGTGATTGAACTTTCTTCTGGTGAATCAACCGCAGTCGCTTATGTTGGCTTTTCCAGTGAGCAAATTTCTATTCCAGAATTAACTGACTATCTATCTCGTGTGGTTGAACCGATGTTTTCCTCCATTAATGGGGTCGCCAAAGTACAAGTCTTTGGCGGACAACAACTGGCCATGCGCGTATGGCTAGATACTGATAAATTAGCGGGGCGAAACTTAACTGCTAGTGATGTCGCTGATGCCATTCGCCGTAATAATTACCAAGCAGCTCCCGGGAAGGTCGAAGGTGAGTTTGTTATTGCGAATGTTTATGTCAATACCGATTTAACCAATGTGGAAGAATTTAAAGATATGGTGATCCACAATGATGGCCATAATCTTATACGTCTACGTGATATTGGCACCGTCGAGCTAGGTGCGGCTGCTACTGAAACCAGTGGCATCATGAATGGCAAAAAAGCCGTCTTCTTAGGCCTATTTCCAACACCAACAGGTAACCCGTTAATCATTGTTGATGGTATTCGCGAAAACCTTACTGATATAGAAAAAACACTCCCACCAGATGTAAATGTGGAGCTGGCCTTTGAAACTTCACGTTTTATTAAAGCTTCTATTGATCAGGTGGTGCAAACATTAATTGAAGCCATTTTAATTGTTATTGCTGTTATTTATCTCTGCTTAGGCTCATTACGTTCTGTAATTATTCCTGTGCTTGCTATCCCTTTATCTATGTTGGGGGCAGCCGGATTAATGTTGGCATTTGGTTTTAGTATTAATTTGCTTACTTTACTAGCAATGGTTTTAGCCATTGGATTAGTTGTCGATGATGCGATAGTGGTGGTTGAAAACGTACATCGTCATATTGAAGAGGGATTATCACCAGTGCAGGCCGCATTAGTGGGGGCACGAGAGGTCGCGGGGCCGGTTATTGCCATGACCATCACTTTAGCCGCCGTTTACGCGCCAATCGGTCTCATGTCAGGATTAACAGGTGCACTGTTTAAAGAATTTGCCATAACGCTTGCTGGTAGCGTCATTGTATCGGGTATTGTGGCATTAACCTTATCTCCGGTCATGAGCTCATTAATGCTCAAACCGAAAGAAAATGAAGGCAGGATGGCTAAAATAGCCGAATATACCTTTGATAAATTGGCATATTACTATAGCTATTTGCTTAATTTTTCTTTAACTCATCGCTGGTTAACCGTCGTTTTCGCCTTCGCCGTGTTTGTTAGCTTGCCGTTTTTATATAGCCAGACAAAACAAGAGTTAGCACCTTTAGAAGATCAAGCGAGCGTTTTAACCGCGGTAAAAGCACCACAACATGCAAATCTTGCCTATGCGGAACATTTCAATCAGAAACTTGATGATATTTATATGAGCCTACCAGAAACAGACAGCACATGGATCATCAATGGTACTGATGGCCCTTCAGCAAGCTTTGGTGGGATTAATTTTGATGGTTGGAAAGGTCGTGATCGTAATGCCAATCAAATTCAGGCAGACCTACAAAATCGTGTTGCGGATGTTGAAGGAAGCAGTATTTTTGCTTTTCAATTAGCATCATTACCTGGCTCTGTCGGCGGATTACCGGTCCAAATGGTGTTACGTAGCCCATTAGGTTATCCCGTTTTATTTGACACGATGGAAGAGATCAAACAGCAAGCACGAGAAAGTGGTCTATTTGTCGTAGTGGATAGTGATCTTGATTACAACAACCCTGTTGTACAGATCACTATTGATCGTGCCAAAGCCAATACCCTTGGTATTCGCATGCAAGATATTGGCGAATCACTATCCTTATTAGTGGGTGAACACTATATCAATCGCTTTGGTATGGATGGTCGCTCTTATGATGTGATCCCCCAAAGTATACGTCAACAACGTTTAACTCCGGCAGCACTTGCAGGGCACTATATTCGTACTCAAGATAACCTGTTAATTCCATTATCAACCGTGGTCAATATTACCACTCAAGTTGAACCCAATAAATTAACGCAATTTAATCAACAAAATGCCGCTATATTTCAAGCTATTCCGGCACCGGGTGTCACCATGGGGCAAGCTGTTGCGTTTCTTGAAAATGTGGCAAATTCCTTACCCGCTGGCTTTAGCCATGATTGGCAATCTGATGCTCGCCAATTTACCCAAGAAGGAAATACCTTAGTCTTTGCGTTTATTGCCGCCCTTATCATTATTTATTTGGTATTAGCCGCACAATATGAAAGCTTGGTTGATCCATTGATTATTTTGATTACGGTACCACTCTCAATTTGTGGTGCATTAGTGCCATTAGCTTTAGGTATGGTGACATTAAATATCTACACTCAAATTGGTTTAGTCACCTTGATAGGACTTATCAGTAAGCACGGTATTTTAATGGTGGAGTTCGCTAATGAATTGCAAGTTCATAAAAATCTAAATCGACGTGAGGCGATTGTTGAAGCAGCAAAAATCCGCTTACGCCCTGTCTTAATGACTACGGCAGCAATGGTTATCGGGCTTATTCCTCTGCTATTTGCCAGTGGTGCTGGAGCGAATAGTCGCTATGGATTAGGGTTGATTATTGTATCAGGTATGTTAGTTGGCACGCTATTTACGCTGTTTGTATTACCCACAATGTACAGCTTCTTAGCACGAAACCATCAAGTCAGCGCTCAGACTGAGCGTCAAAAACAATTACAGCAAATCAGTGTGCAATAAAAATAACAAGCGCTAATGTCGTAAAATCCATCCCCATTGTAAATACAATGGGGATGGTTATAGTTATTTTTTGAATAAATATTGTTTTATTTTAATATGATCATTGACTAAAGGAATGTTATTATTTATTGCAAACTTAATCAGCTCATCAACTTGTGATTTCCTTTTAAGTACCTCCCTACTGCGATTTTTCCTTAAGTAAACGAGAATACTTTCTAAGCTTTTTGTTTTTGTATTTCCTGCCTCTATCATTTTCATCATCTCCATTAAAGCAATAAACTCCCCTGTTCTTCCTAATCCCGCAAGACAATGGACAGCTATATTTTCTTTTGTTGGGTTTATTGTTAATTCTTTGCCAATCAAATCAATTGTATTTTTTAATTTTGTCGCATCTATTGCTGTATGATCTTCCCAATTATAAATATGTACAAAGTTTATATCTTTATTTTCATCACAACCTTTTTTAGTTAATTTATTAGTATATACTTTGCAATCTAAACTTCTTTCATTTCCTAAAATTTCATTATCTCCATTCTTATTATCTACAATTTTATATCCCCCATTGTTATCTTTTATTTTAAAAAAACTGAAATCCCACCTATTAACGTGACGAGATTTTATATTATCTGAATAAAAATCCTCTCTAAAGTATTTAAACCCTTTCTGCTGAGGATTGCTTTTATCATATTCAATATCAGGTTTTGAGAAGTCCCATTCAATATCCTTATTCGAGGCTAAAACATAAACTGTCTTTATATCATTATCAAATAACATATTAAAATAATGTTTTAAACTCTCTTTATCATTAAGAGGATATTGGCTTGCAATAGTCGTATAAGGAGAGTTCTTAACACTCACATTATTAGTAGGTAATAATACCCCATTAGATTCTATTAAAGTTTTTTTACAATATCGTATTCTATATCTAGAATTAGGTACACATTGATAGTTATTTTCATTATATTGAGGTGAGTTTGCAACATAATATAATTTGTTAAGAACTTCTGTAGATACTAATCTTTTGATATTATTTACGTTATTGATATTTTGTCGCATATAGAGAACAGGTGCTTTTTTTTCAGATAAAATTTCTGTATGCCATATAGCACTACTATTCTTAACACTACTGACATTAAGATTTCCCGTGGTATCTTTTATTCCTAAAGCATTTTTTACGCTATTAAATTTTGTACTTATATAAGAAACTATTTTTGGCATATATCACCCTTTTATAACTTAATTTTACATAACCGTCTCCCAACTTTATATTGATAAAAACTTTAAAATATAAAAAAAACATCTTTTCTCACTCATGTTTATTTTAAGAAATGAATATAAGTGAATATAAAAATGCCGATATTTTTGAATAACATATCGGCATTTAAAATTAAAAGACAATTTAGTCTCTTGTTTATAAACTTATCTTACATCGTTGAAAAGGTATTCATAATTATCCCACCAGAGATAATCAATGCCATTGAGAATATAGCGGGTAGATCGGGTTTTTGTTTATATAAAATCATGGCAACTAATGTTACCCCAACAATACCAAATCCACACCACAAGGAATATGCCACACCAACAGGGATATAGCCCATTGCACGTGTTAAAGCGAAATAGCAAATACAGTAAGCGGCAATCACTAAAACAGAGGGAGCTAATTTACTAAAACCATTGGTCTTTTTAATCATTGAAGTGCCCGTGATTTCAGAACCAATAGACAGCGCCAGCCATAAGAATCCGGTAAACATAATGGTTATCCTTATTTATTTTAATAAAGTACTTATTTATTAAAAAATAGTT
>NZ_CAWPAV010000152.1:0-14586 GCF_963885725.1 Proteus sp. G4380 | reverse complement strand
TTCTCTAAGAATTATCTCAATCAAAAAAATATTAGGATATTAAGAAGTGAATATAACTCGCTGGTAGCAAACAGGTTTAAAAAAATAAGAATTGTTTCAAATTGTAAATTTCAAGATATAAAAATAATAAAATACTCATAAATTGATAATCTTTATTAAAGTTTTAAGTAATACTTATAAAGCATGTAAGTGTTGATACTTACATGCTTTTATATTATTTACTCTTTTTCTATAAAGTTTTTATTCATAAATTCTACAGTTTCTGTTAAATCTGGATCGGGTTTAGGAACTTCATTGATCCACGCATTCAATAAACTGTGTGCTACGGCTAATACAACAGGGCCAATAAACAGACCAATCATACCGAGTGTTAAAATACCACCGATAACACCGGTCAAAATCAGTACCATAGGTAGGTCAGCTCCCATTTTGATGAGGAATGGACGTAGTACACCATCCATCGTCGCCACAATCCCACCCCAAATGATCATGACGATACCCCATGTAGTATCACCGGTCCAAAATAGCCATAGAATAGAAGGAACCAGAACGAACAAAGGTCCTAATTGCGCAAGGCAGCAAATAAACATCAATACCGTTAACACTGTGGCATAAGGCACACCCGAAATACCTAAGCCAATACCACCAATAACGGCTTGGATCAGCGCAGTTAACACCACACCCAGCGCCACTGCGCGAATTGACATGGAGGCTAATAAAATGGCTGCATCACCCCGTTGTCCGGCAAGACGCACAGCAAAATGGCGTAACCAAGCAACAACATTTTCACCTTGTAAAAAGAGTAATCCTGAAAAAAGTAACATGACAACTAAGTGAAGCGCAAAACGGCCAATATTTAAGGCTTGTGCAAAGAACCAATTTGCTGCTTGTCCAATATAGGGTTGGATCTTCGCCATTAAGGCATTACCACCAGAAACGAGAATAGAGTGCCAAGTTTCATAGAGCGTATTACCAACCATGGGGATCTCTTTCAACCATAGCAGTTGTGGTGGTTGAATATCTGAAGGTGATTTTGCTAGTTCAATCAATGGAGCACTGTTGTCAATAACACTACTAATTAACAAAATAATAGGAATGACGAAAATCAGTAATATTAAAATCATCATGATCATGGTTGATAGCCAGCGATATTTTACTCGTTTTTCTAAAATAATGAGTAAAGGCCAAGTGGCAACCACTATCATGCCAGCCCAAATAAAACCAACGATAAAAGGATTCAGGATCCAAAAACTACCGATAATAAAAAAAGAAATAAAAAGAACAGTGAATAAAATTTTGGGTATATCTGTATGGATCTGCGGTTTTTCCATGATTTTAAATCCCTACACGAATAAAATGCTAAAAGCAGATGAATAAACATGGCAAATATCATGTTGTTTATGTCACTACGCAATTTGCCAGAATTGTATGATAAGGTGAACAGGTATCGGTCTGAAAGTGCAAATTCAAATTATTGCACCTCTTGGCATACATTGAGATAGTTTTAATAAAGCAATGTGGATAAATTAGATTAAAGAGCTATAACAAATGATCCCACGTATATCGCAAGCACCGCAAGTCAGTGAACTCACAACCGAATTTTTAAATACACTCCGACAAAATGGTTTTACAGGTGATATATCGAGCACTTATGCCGATAGACTCACTATGGCAACAGATAACAGTATTTATCAGTTGCTACCACAGGCGGTTATTTTTCCTCGTTCTACAGCGGATGTGACTATTGTAGCACGTTTAGTGGATGAACCTCGTTTTCATTCCCTCTCTTTGACACCAAGAGGTGGCGGAACCGGCACTAATGGTCAAGCGTTAACCGAGGGTATCGTGGTGGATTTATCTCGTTATATGAAACGTATTATTGAGATAAACCCAGAACAGCGATGGGTAAAGGTAGAAGCCGGTGTGATAAAAGATGAACTTAATCTGTTTTTAAAACCCTATGGTTTCTTTTTTGCGCCAGAACTGTCTACCAGTAATCGTGCGACATTAGGGGGAATGATCAATACCGATGCTTCAGGGCAAGGCTCTATGGTATATGGCAAAACCTCCGATCATGTATTAGGCGTCAGAGCCGTTTTGCTAGGCGGAGAATTGCTTGAAACTCGCGCGATGGACAGCGCTTTAGCTGAAACTATTGCGAAAGAAGATTCTGCTGTTGGTCGGATATATCAAACGGTATTATCCCGTTGCAAAGCACAACGTCAGCTTATTCTCGAAAAATTCCCTAAACTGAATCGCTTTTTAACGGGCTATGATTTACGCCATGTGTTTAGCGATGACATGAAGCATTTTGATCTTACGCGTATTCTAACCGGCTCAGAAGGGACTTTGGCCTTTATTACCGAGGCAACACTCGATATTACCCCCATTCCAAAGCAGCGCAGTTTAGTGAATGTGAAGTATGACTCATTTGATTCCGCATTGCGTAACGCGCCGTTTTTAGTAAAAGCAAAGGCGCTTTCTGTTGAAACTGTTGACTCCAAAGTATTAAACCTTGCTCGAGAAGATATTGTCTGGCATTCCGTTAATGCATTGATTACGGATGTGCCCGATAAAGATATGCAAGGGCTAAATATTGTTGAGTTTGCCGGTGATGATAAAACACTGATTGCCTCACAAGTGGAAGATTTATGTCAGCGCTTAGATAAGCTGATGAATAATGGCGAAGGGGGCGTTATCGGTTATCAGGTTTGTGATAACCTCGCCGATATTAACCGTATTTATGCCATGCGTAAAAAAGCAGTAGGGCTATTAGGTAATGCTAAAGGGCATGCTAAACCCATTCCTTTTGTTGAAGATACCTGTGTGCCACCAGAGCATTTAGCGGATTATATTACTGAATTTAGGGCATTACTTGATAGTTATCAGCTCAATTACGGTATGTTTGGTCATGTTGATGCTGGCGTATTGCATGTGAGACCTGCTTTAGATATGTGTGATCCGCAACAAGAACAACTCATGAAAACCATTTCTGATGAGATTGTTGCATTAACGGCGAAATATGGTGGCTTACTATGGGGGGAGCATGGAAAAGGCTTTAGAGCGCAATATAGTCCAGAATTCTTTGGCGAAACCCTTTATCACGAATTACGTCAAATAAAAACGGTGTTCGATCCTCGAAATAGACTTAACCCAGGGAAAATATGTCCTCCTCTCGAGGTTGAGGCGCCAATGAAACAGGTCGATGCTATTAAACGTGGCACATTTGATCGCACCATTCCTGTATCGGTTCGCGAAGATTTTCGCGGTGCATTAGAGTGTAATGGTAATGGATTATGTTTCAACTTTGATGTTAAAAGTCCAATGTGTCCTTCTATGAAAATAACTGGACAACGTATTCATTCACCTAAAGGCAGAGCGACATTAGTCAGAGAGTGGTTACGTCTACTTACAGAGCAAGGAGTAAGCCCTCAGCAGTTAGAAACAAGTCTTACAAATAACAAACCTAGCTTACGGGGATTGATTGAAAAAACACGCAATACATGGAAAGCTAAACGTGGAGAATATGATTTCTCTCATGAGGTAAAAATAGCAATGAATGGTTGTTTAGCTTGTAAAGCGTGCTCTACACAATGCCCGATTAAAATTGACGTGCCATCATTTAGAGCCAAATTTACTCAGTTATATCATCAACGCTATCTACGTCCGCTAAAAGATCATATTGTGGCAAATGTCGAACTCACCACACCGTTAATGGCAAAAGTACCAAGTCTGTTTAATTTCTTTATTAAGCAACCATTGGTGCAATCGTTGAGTAAACGTACTATTGGTATGGTAGATCTGCCTCTATTGTCATCTCCGACATTAAAGCAGCAGTTAGCTGGACATAGCGCATTAGCGATGACCTTGGAAGAGTTAGAGCAGTTATCAGAAAAGCAACGAAGCCATTATGTTATCGTGGTACAAGATCCATTTACCAGTTATTACGATGCCAAAGTGGTTGCTGACTTTATTAAGTTGATTGAAAAAATTGGTTTTAAACCTGTGCTATTACCTTTTTCACCTAACGGAAAAGCACAGCATATTAAGGGCTTTTTACAGCAATTTAGTAAAACTGCACAAAAAACAGCAACGATGCTTAATCGAGTTGCACAGTTGTCCATTCCGATGGTAGGAGTCGACCCCGCTTTAGTCCTTTGCTACCGCGATGAATATCGGGAGATATTAGGGGATAAACGCGGTAACTTTAAGGTTCAACTGGTTCATGAGTGGCTAAATCAGTTAGTCAGTGAGCCGATTGAGATCTGCGAAGATGCTGAAAAATGGTATCTTTTTAGTCATTGTACTGAGTCAACGGCATTACCGCAAAGTATGCAACAGTGGCAAGCGATATTCCAACGTTATGGTCAACCACTTGAAGTGGTAACTACGGGGTGCTGTGGTATGGCGGGCACTTATGGGCATGAAGTGAATAACTATAAAAATTCATTGGGAATTTATCAACTGTCATGGGGAAATGCATTGAAAACACTCCCTACAGCACGTTGCTTGAGTACCGGATATTCTTGTCGTAGCCAAGTAAAACGTATTGATAATATTGAGTTAAAACATCCACTACAGGCGCTTTTGGAGATTATGCAATGATATGGAAACGAAAAACAACATTAGGACAACTTAATCATATTAGCCCAAATAATATGGTGGGGCACCTTGGTATAGAACTCACCGCACTGGGTGAGGATTATCTTGAAGGCACCATGCCAGTAGATCAGCGTACTAAACAGCCTTTTGGTTTATTACATGGTGGCGCCTCTGTGGTATTAGCTGAAACCTTAGGGTCAATTGCTGGCTATTTATGCACCGAAGGTGAACAAAAAGTGGTGGGTTTAGAAATTAATGCCAACCATATGCGAGCAGTAAAAGAAGGGGTTGTAAAAGGTATCTGTAAACCTATTCATTTAGGTCGTACACATCAAGTATGGTCAATAGAAATTTTTGATGACGCTGACCGTAAAGTCTGTATTTCACGTTTAACAACTGCGGTTATTGTTTAATTCGTTAATCAATAATAAACGCCTAAGGTTATTATTTTACTTTAGGCGTTTTTTATTTATTGAAATGAGGTCATGTGAAAAAATTATCTTTATTTAAGTTTAAATTTTAATGATAATTATTATCTTCATTATTATTAATAGTAAGAAAAAATGACATCAACCATTCTAAATTATAAAAGCGTTTTTATTTTAATCGGTAGTTTATTACTTACAGCATGTGATAACGAATCAACTCACAATAAGAGTGAAGAGATAATAAATTATCCTGTACGTACTATGTCGGGGTTTAATATCGCGTATCCAACTTCATTCTCATTAAATAGAGAGGATACAGAACACTATTTTCAATTATTACCTGATCATGTCCAAGATGCCACATCACAGATGTTAGTTTATCAAGCCAAACCAGTATGTCAGTTATCAGAAGTTCGTTTAGTTTATTTTAAACTTGACGATATGATGAGCTATGATATTGATTCAGGAGCACAGGGTATCGTTGATAATATTTCCACTATTGATGGCATGAAAGAAACTTCAACAACAATAAAGCCTTTCACAGTGTCAGAAATGCCAGCTCGACAAATTTTCTTTGAAGGAAAGTTGTCTAATCAGAAAGTGAGCTATGAAGGGGTATTAATTGCGGATACTAACACAAATCGTGTATGGCAATTACAATTTATTGCTGAAAATAAAAGTAATAATAATCAAGAAGTTATTGATTGCACTAATAGGTATGTGAACTCAATTAGTATCAATCAATAAGTCATAAAAGCACACAATACAATAAGAAGTTATCACAAAAGTGGTGCTATCTTACCTATCAGTATAAGCATAAAAAGAAAATATTTTGCGATTATCAATTGTTGATTTTTTATGCTTTTTCTCTACATTTCAGTGACAAAGGTATAAAATGTATTTGCTTTGCAACTTTTATGCGTATTGTGCGAAATAAAGGAATTTAAAAAAGTTTTATTTTTGTAATGAAAAAAGATAAAAATTGTTACATTTCAATTTATTAAGCGCTATATTTAACAATTAAGAAGCAAAAAAAGAGCAATTTTTAAACGATTTTATAATATCCTTTCAAAAGACAGGGTTGAAGTGATAAGGGTTATCATTACCATTAGAGTCAGGAAAGATATTAATCTCCTTTCGAAATGAGGTCAGTAATGACAAACAATGTTGAAACTTTTTCTCTAAATGATACTGCTTGGCAAGGCATTGTGCTGACTGATAGTGCAGCGAAACATATTTGCCAATTAGTGGAGAAAAACCCTGAAAGTCAGGGACTTTCCTTAAGTATTAAGCCATCAGGTTGTACGGGCTATGGTTATGTTATTGAGCTTGCAGCAGGCCCCTCAGAGGACGATCTTGTCTATGAACATAATGGCGCCAAGTTATTTGTTGCATTAAAAGCCATGCCATTCATTGATGGTTTAGTTGTTGATTATGTCCGTGAAGGACTTAATCAGATGTTTAAATTTAATAATCCTAAAGCTCAGAACGTCTGCGGATGTGGTGAGAGCTTTGGGGTATAACATAGTGAAGTCAGATTATGTCTCAGAGCAATGTTGAAATTGGTGATGAAGTTCAAGGCTGGCTCAGTGATCATCACTATAAAGAAGGGTTCTATACCGATATCTCAACCGATACATTAGATAAAGGGTTGAATGAAGCGGTTGTGCGAGCTATTTCAGCTAAAAGAAATGAGCCAGAGTGGATGCTAGAGTTTCGTCTTGATGCTTATCGTCATTGGCTAGAGATGGAAGAGCCTCATTGGCTAAAAGCAGATTATCCATCGCTGAATTATCAAGATTATAGTTATTATTCAGCGCCATCTTGCGGTGCTTGTTGTGCCAATGGCAGTTGTGCTAGTGGTAACAATGAAGCAGTCTCAACACAAGAAACCCAAGATTATTTAACTAAAGAAGTTGAAGACGCATTTAATCAGTTAGGCGTGCCAGTAAGAGAAGGGCAGTCAGTGGCTGTAGATGCTATTTTTGACTCAGTATCGGTTTCTACCACTTATCGTGAAGAGCTAGCTAAACATGGTGTTATTTTCTGCTCCTTCGGTGAAGCGATTCAAGAATATCCCGAATTAGTACGCCAATATTTAGGTACAGTTGTTTCTAGCCACGATAACTATTTTGCGGCACTTAATGCGGCGGTCGCTTCTGATGGTACCTTTGTTTATATTCCTAAAGGTGTTCGCTGCCCTATGGAATTATCCACCTATTTTCGTATTAATGCGGCACAAACAGGCCAATTTGAACGTACGATTTTAATTGCGGATGAAGGAAGTTACGTCAGTTACATCGAAGGGTGTTCAGCACCTGTACGTGATAGCTATCAGCTGCATGCTGCCGTTGTTGAAGTTATCATTCATAAAGATGCCGAAGTGAAATATTCCACGGTACAAAACTGGTTCTCTGGCGGTGATAGCGAAGGCGGAATTCTTAACTTCGTCACTAAGCGTGCCCTTTGTGAAGGTGAGAACGCTAAAATGTCGTGGACTCAATCTGAAACAGGTTCAGCGATCACTTGGAAATACCCAAGTGTTATCTTAAAAGGAGATAATTCAACGGCTGAATTTTTCTCAGTGGCACTGACCAATGGTAACCAACAAGCTGACACGGGAACCAAGATGATCCACATCGGTAAAAATACCAAATCAACTATTATTTCTAAGGGTATTTCTGCGGGTAAAAGTCAAAATAGTTATCGCGGTTTGGTGAAAGTGTTACCTGGTGCGCAGAATGCACGTAACTACACACAATGTGACTCAATGTTAATTGGCACAGAGTGTGGTGCTCACACCTTCCCTTATGTTGAAGTCATGAATAACTCAGCACAATTAGAGCATGAAGCGACAACGTCACGTATTGGTGAAGATCAGTTATTTTACTGCCGTCAACGTGGATTAAGTGAAGACGATGCAATCTCAATGATTGTCAATGGATTTTGTAAGGACGTGTTCTCAGAATTACCGCTGGAATTTGCTGTAGAAGCACAAAAATTATTAGCAATCAGCTTAGAACATAGCGTTGGTTAACCATTAACCAAATTCTGGGTATAAAAATACCGAAGGCATATATTATGTTAGATATTAAAAATTTACATGTCAGTGTTGAAGGCAATGAAATTCTTAAAGGATTAGATTTGCAAGTACGTGCCGGCGAAGTGCACGCTATCATGGGGCCAAACGGTTCAGGTAAAAGTACATTATCCGCAACCTTAGCAGGTCGCGAAGAGTATGAAGTTGATGAAGGTAGTGTGACTTTTAAAAACAAAGATCTACTGGAATTAGAGCCTGAAGAGCGAGCGGGTGAAGGTATCTTTATGGCATTTCAATACCCAGTAGAGATCCCCGGTGTCAGTAACCAGTTTTTCTTACAATCCTCAGTCAATGCGGTAAGAGAATATCGAGGCCAAGAGCCGTTAGATCGCTTTGATTTTGAAGATTTTATTGAAGATAAAATCAAACTATTGGATATGCCTCAAGATTTGTTAACTCGTTCTGTTAACGTAGGTTTTTCTGGTGGTGAGAAAAAACGTAACGATATTTTGCAAATGGCTGCCCTTGAACCTGAACTGTGTATCTTAGATGAAACCGACTCAGGACTTGATATCGATGCGTTAAAAATTGTCGCTAATGGTGTCAATAGCTTACGTGATGGTAAACGCGCCTTTATCGTGGTGACTCACTATCAACGTATCCTTGATTATATTAAACCTGATTATGTGCATGTGCTTTACCAAGGAAAAATCATTAAATCAGGTGATTTTTCATTAGCACAAAAATTGGAGGAACAAGGTTATGGCTGGCTTATTGACCCTCAATGAGAAACGTGAAAAACAGCATCAAGTAGAACAGCGTAATCAACAGGCATTAAAACAATTCTCTGCGCTATATCAACAGCGTAAAGGGGAAGATAATTTAAATGCACGTAATCACTGGCTACAAGTGGAAAAAGTGGGTTTTCCAGCTTATCGACACGAAGATTGGCATTATACGCCATTAGATGAGACGCTCAGTCAGCAATATCAAATGTTGCCACCTTTTGAGGTACAAGATTTAATTGAGCAACGGGCGCTCTCATTTGATTGCTACCGTATCGTGATGGTTAATGGTGCATTTTCACCGGCTGAAAGTAGTCAAGATTTTGGTCCATACCAAGTGACATTACTGGATAACCAAAGTGAATTACCGCAAGCCATTAATGGTGAAGTGTTCTTGCATTTAGTTGAAAGTTTAGCGCAACAGCCGCTATTCATTACCTTGAAAAAAGGCGTAGTGGCAGATAAACCGCTTTATATCCTTAATATTACACAAGGTCATGCAGGGCAAGAAGTTAACAGTGCTAACTATCGTTTCCATCTTGATGTTGGCGCTAATGCTCAGATGCAAGTGATTGAACACTATATTAGTAGTGATGGTGAAAACCGTCATTTTACCGGGGCGAGATTAACCGCCACTATTGGTGATAATGCCTCGTTCAACCATATTAAACTTGGTTTTGAAAATGGCATTAGCCAACATTTTGCCCATAACGATTTAAGCATTGGACGAGATGCTCGTGTTAATAGTTATGCATTCTTGTTGGGGAATAAACTGAGTCGTCATCATACTAGCGCTGCACTGACGGGTGAGAACAGTGAGCTATCAATGAATAGTGTGGTATTACCCAAAGCGAACGAAATTGCCGATACTCGTACTTGGCTCGTGCATGGTGAGAAAAATTGCCTAAGCCGTCAATTACATAAAAGTATTGCAATGGATGCAGGGAAAGCCGTATTTAATGGCATGATCACAGTCACCCCTCAAGCGCTGAAAACAGATGGTCAAATGACCAATAACAACTTGTTATTAGGTGATAAAGCACAAATTGATACTAAGCCACAACTTGAGATCTATGCTGATGATGTGAAATGTAGTCATGGTGCAACGGTTGGGCGTATTGATGATGAGCAACTATTTTATCTACGTTCACGAGGTATTGCGTTAAGTGAAGCTCGCAAAATGATCATTCATGCATTTGCTGCCGAATTAACAGAATCATTAGAAAATAGTGTGATCAAAACTCATGTTCTAGAGAGAATAAATCAACGCTTATCAGAGGTATAAAAAGGCATGATGACACATTCCATTGAAAAAGCGCGGGATGACTTTCCTATTCTTTCCCAGCAAGTGAAAGAAAAACCTTTAGTCTATCTCGACAGTGCCGCAAGTGCGCAAAAACCCGCTTGTGTCATGGAGCGTGAAAAACAGTTTGCCTTAACACAATATGCCGCGGTTCACCGCGGCATTCACACATTAAGTGCAAACGCCACCACCTTAGTGGAGAATGTTCGAAAGCAAGCAGCACATTTCTTAGGTGCAAAGAGCGAAGAAGAAATCGTTTTTGTAAAAGGAACGACAGAAGGGATCAATTTAGTCGCTTACAGTTATAGCCATCGTTTCCTAAATGATGGTGATAACATTATCATTACTGAAATGGAACACCACGCGAATATAGTGCCGTGGTATATGTTAGCAAAACAGTATGGTTTTCATGTCCGTGTTATTCCTCTGCTTGCTAATGGGCAACTCGATTTAGCGCAATTACCCCAATTAATTGATAACAGAACTAAGTTACTGGCGATCACTCATCAGTCTAATGTACTGGGAACCGTCAATCCTATTGCTGAAATTATTTGCCAAGCTAGAGAGTATTCGGCTCAGCAAGGGGGCGAGTTACATATTTTAGTTGATGGGGCACAAAGTGCGATGCATCAAGCTATCAATGTTAGTGCGTTAGATTGTGATTTTTTTGTATGTAGTGGCCATAAACTTTATGGTCCGACAGGGATTGGTTTGCTATATGGCAAAAAAGCGCTACTTGATGAATTACCTCCATGGGAAGGGGGTGGCGCTATGATAAAACATGTGCATATCAATGGTGATATTACCTACGCGGATGCGCCGTGGCGATTTGAAGCTGGAACGCCTAATATTATCGGTATCATTGGCTTAGGGGCAGCATTGGAATATCTTGCTCAATTTGGTATGGATAAGATTGCTGCATATGAAAATAGCTTAATGCAATATGCACAACAACAATTAACCAAAGTAAAATCATTAACGCTTTATGGTAATGAAGCGCGTCAAGGTGTGATAGCATTTAATTTAGGTAAGCATCACGCTTATGATGTGGGAACTTTTCTTGATAACTATGGTATTGCTATTCGTACGGGTCATCACTGTGCGATGCCAATTATGGACTATTATCAGGTTCCTGCCATGTGTCGCGCTTCGTTGGGATTATACAATAATAAAGCGGATATTGATGCACTGGTTAATGCGTTGTTACGCATTGAAAAACTATTAGGCTAACAATTAAAAAAGAGGTTATTCATGGCAATTGCGGCTTTGCCTGATGAAGCAAAATTATTACGCAATTTTTCTCGTTGTCAGGATTGGGAGCAACGCTATCTCTATATGATGGAGCTAGGAGAACGCTTACCACCATTAACAGATGAACAAAGAACGGCGGCTAATTTTATTGAAGGTTGTCAGAGCCAAGTCTGGATAGCGGTTGAATTAGATGAGCATAAACAGCTGATCTTAGCCGGTGATAGCGATGCGGGTATTGTTAAAGGATTAGTGGCATTAGTGATTATTCTTTTTCAAGGTAAAACGGTAGAGCAAGCTCTCGCCACTGATGTTAACCACTATTTCTCGACATTAGCACTGGAAAGTCATTTGACGCCATCTCGTACTCAAGGGTTACACGCTATGGTAACACGGTTAATGAAACGCTTTTCGGAATACACTGTAGCATAAATGTTACCCGATCCCATATTAATGTTCTAAACTGACTTATTATATGATAATCATAACGATGAGAATGTTATCATGATAATAGTCAGTTTATTTTATTGCTAACACACGAGATCAACAATGAAGAAATGGTTAACCTTATTGGGTGCATCGCTGTTAGGGATGAGCAGTCACTTAACTTATGCACATGAATACCTGCTACCTACGGATGGTTCACGTATCATTGGGGAAAATGTTTCTTACACCGTTCCTGATGATAAACGTTCTTTAGAAACGATCGCTGCACAATATCAAGTGGGTTTGCTAAATATGATGGAAGCCAACCCAGGTATTGATCCTCTATTACCCGAAGCGGGCAAAACACTACAAATTCCCTTACAGATGATCTTACCTGATACCGTGCGTAAAGGTATTGTCATTAATCTGGCAGAATTGCGCCTCTATTACTATCCCAAAGAAGGGGGAACCGTTGATGTCTATCCTATCGGTATTGGCCAATTAGGGCGGGAAACGCCTGAAATGGTGACATCTGTTTCTCAATTGATTAAAGATCCGACTTGGACGCCGACAGCCAATATTCGTAAAAATTATGCGGCTAAGGGGATCACGTTACCGGCAGTGGTACCAGCAGGGCCAGATAATCCAATGGGTGCATATGCGTTAAGATTAGCACACAGTCGTGGTGAGTATCTTATTCATGGTACTAATGCCGATTTTGGTATTGGCTTAAGAGTGAGTTCTGGCTGTATTAGATTACGTCCTGATGATATTGAAACACTGTTTAATGTGGTACCCAAAGGCAGTCGGGTTCAAGTGATCAATAAACCAATTAAATTTACTGAGACTGCAGATGGTAAGCAATTTATTGAAGTGCACCAACCACTCTCACAAAATGAAGATGACGATCCCCAGACGATGCCCCTAACGTTTACTAAACAATTTACGGCTTGGTATGAAAGTGGCAAAGTGGATAAAGCAAAAGTGGATGCAGAAATTATTCGTCGTTCAGGTATACCGGTCGATGTAACCGCATATTGATGATAGATATTCAATGATGAAAAAAAGCAGATACTTCATAGGTATCTGCTTTTTATTATTAATTAAAGCTGACTTAACGTTTTCAGCTTATTAAGCAGTCAAATTATTTTTTATAAGTAGTTACTTGGTTATCTAGACGCTGATTAGCACGAGCTGCTTCATCATAAGCGGCTTTTGCTTGAGCGTTAGCTGATTGAACATCACTACTTAGTTGTTGAACTTGCGTATTTAAACGGTTTACATCAGAAGAGATTTGGTCTAATTGTGCGTTGTTGCTAGAAGAACAACCTGCTAATAGGCCTGAAGCCAGAATTACCGCACCTAGTACAATTTTTGCTTTCATTGTGACAACCTCTATTATTAGTTTGTTTAAAGGAACAAGTAGCATTTTGTATGAAGCCACTAGTAAGTATGGCACAGTTATAAGAAAATACAGAATTTATTTATAACTAGCTATAACTACTTACTCTTTATATGACAATATGAAAAATAACCTACAACAAGCAAATAACCAGTATAAAAAATGCGTGTTATTTCACAAAAGATTTTTATTCGTAAAAGTCTGATATAAAAAATTTTTCTCCGTGCTAAACTAATCTAGTTTCTATCTAAAGCATTTTACAATGCCTCTTCCAAATTGACCTTAATAAAAACCGCGCTACTTTCATTTTTAAATGACTCAAGTGTGAACTTTTGAAAGTTTAAGTTGTTGTAGCCTCTGAAGAAAAAGATCCCCCGTTCTAAATCAGTTAGCGCCGTCCAGACAGAAAATTCACTAGTATGAAGTTTAGTTAGCGTATCATTACCTAATAGTGGATCAATGGTTGCATCTTTAGGGCGATCGAAGCGATTCATGATATGGGCAAGCTCAATAAGCTGTTTATCAGGATCAGAAACTTTGTGGTAATAGGTTGAATAATAAACTGCACGAATAAATCTATCTACAGAAGTATCTGAGCTAGGTAATGTTGCTAATGCAATACCACTATCAGGTTGGTTGATTTTAATACGACCTAATGTGCTACTGGAAACGTTGATATTAGAAAGATGAGTGTAGTTGTTTAAATTAGTTAAATGCCACGGGAAAATAGGGCCATTGGTCATGCAATAGGTAGGATTATCATAAATATGTAATTTACCATCAGAGACTTCGACAACAATACAATCACCGGTTTTATCATAAAATGCGTAATGGAAAGGGCTTGGTAAGTTACGTAACAATAATAGCTTTTGTGACCAAAAATGGGTTTGGGGGATAATCTCTTTTAACTCTTTAACCGTCGCATATTGTCCTAATGCCCACTCACCAATAGCAGCAATAGGAACAGAGCTTGCGTAATATTGGGGATCGAGATCATCTAACTTAGAGTTAGGTAGCATATTTAAGCTAAAAGAGAGTCCCTGACTATTTACACCTTCAAGTACATCTTTGGTACCCGATAAGTTAATAGGAGCGGTAATAGCCATAAAAGGATATTTAACGCTGTACTTTAATCCGGGGGTTCCATCAGGGGCATTTTGCTGAAAAGTATGACCTTGTGGATAATAAGCTAAGATAGACGTTGGCTCATCAGAAGAAAACTCCATTGTCCGACCATGATAAACACGTTTTTTCTTGTCAGTAATCGCAAGTGTTGTGCAAGCGAAGGGGTGTCGGTTATTTTCTATCATCTTTTTTTGTTCCTTATTAAATCAAATCTAAATTAAATAATT
>NZ_CAWPAV010000151.1:0-18648 GCF_963885725.1 Proteus sp. G4380 | reverse complement strand
CATCTTTACTTTCTGTTCTATATTCTATTTTTCCTTGTTCTTTTATTATTTGTTTTTCATTAAAAACTTCTTGTATTTTAGTTATAAATAGATCTGGTTCTTCTTTATTAAGAATAGTAAAAATATCTAACATATCAAAATCAGAGAAGAAGTCATCACCATCTATAAATGTAATATAATCACCTTTACATAAAGAAATAGCGTGTTTTCTTGCCTTACCAACATTATTAAAGAATACTTTATTATAATGGAATGAAGGATGATGATTTACATATTTTTTTAAAATATTTTCTGTTCTATCTGTTGAGTTGTCATCTATAAGAAGAACTTCATAGTCATTTGGATCACAATTCCTTAAGCTATAAGAAATGGAGTTAACACATTTTTCTACTAAATCCTCTAGATTTTTTATGTTAACTATAATAGATAAAATCATAATGGATCCTAAAATATACTAAAAAATAGGTAATAGTTGCACAAGTAAAAATATATTTTCTTTTTACACATGAGTGAAAGATTTTAGCACATCTAGTGCCTGAATCTCACCAATATCCCCACCTGCTGCTTTTAACGACCTTTGTGCCTTACCATAACCGCCGATTAATCCCGGATCGGTAGGGCCAAAGAGGGTAATATTCGGCTTATCTAAGGCTGCGGTTAAATGGCTTAATCCGGTATCGACAGAAACGACACTTTGCGCTCCGGCAATCACTTGAGCCACTTCTGCGAGTGACATTTTGGGTAATACATCAACATAGTCAAAACCTTGAGCAAGGCGTATTGCACGCTGATGTTCATGCTCTGCGCCCCAAGGTAGTTTGATACGTAAACCTGAATTCGCCAGTAATGCAATTAACTCTCGCCAATGGGTCTCGGGCCAATGTTTCTCATCACGGGTAGTGGCGTGTAAGAAGACTAAATAAGGGCGTTTATCAATAGCGGGTAATGAGAGAAAATGCTGTGCTATACCATAGTCCCCTTGAGTGGTGGGAAGTGGGTAATTAAGGCTAAGGGCAAATAGCTGGCGGATACGCTCTACCGCATGCATTTTTTTACTGACATTGTGGCGAATATCATAGAAAAAACTCGCTAAAGGCTCTCTAGCACTGTGACGAGAATAGCCGTGTTTAGTGCCTTTCGCATAGCGTGTAACTAAAAAAGCGCTTTTTAGTAAACCTTGGGCATCAATCACCGCATCATAATGATGTGCTTGTATCGCGTGACGAAATTGTGCACGTTCAGCGCGAATAGGCGCACTAAACCAGTTTTTACGCCAACGGCGTATTGCGACAGGAATAACGGTATCAACAGCTGGGTGCCAGCTTGGAATTTGCGCAAAACCTTCTTCAACGGCCCAATCAAAACAGATCTCAGGATATGCTGCTCTTGCATCAGTTAATGCCGGTAGGGTATGCAGTACATCCCCCATGGAAGAGGTTTTAACAATCAGTACCCGCTTCATAGCGATGGCTCCGTAGCGAGTAATTGCTCGAGTTCGCTAAAGACTTGTTCCGGTTGAATGTCGATTAAGCTTTGGTGATAACCTTGTTCAGCATCGCCTTTACGCACTTTGTGATAGCCAGTAATTAAACGAATAACACGAGCTTTATCGGATAACGGGGGGGTAAAGTCGGGACTACTTGGGCCATAAAGGGCAACTAATGGACGCTCTAATGCTGCGGCGACATGCATTAAGCCAGAATCGTTACTGACCACGGCTTTACAAGCGGCAATGAGGTTAACGGCTTGCTCAAGAGAAGTCTCACCGGCCAGATTAATACAAGCAGCTTGGGCATCGGGGGTTAAGGCGTGTTTGATCTCTTCCCCTGCAGGCTTATCTTTTTGTGAACCGAATAAGAAAATCTGATAGCCATATTCGCTAATAAGTTTCTGGGCTAATGTCGCGTAGTGGTAATGAGGCCAGCGTTTAGCAGGACCAAATTCCGCCCCCGGACAAAAACCGATAGCAGGGCGCTGTGTAGATAATGAAAAGTGCTTAAGTGTGGTAGTGATATCTTTGTCAGAGACAGCCAGTTTTGGCCATAATAACGGCTTTGGTAAATCAGCGGCTGAATGTACCTGCTGTTTATCGTAAGCAAGCGCAACATAACGCTCTACCATTAATGGAAATGCGGCTTTATCCAATGGGCGTAAATCATTTAATAATCCATAACGCATTTCTCCTCGCCAGCCAGTACGTTTAGGAATAGCGGCAAAGAACGGCACTAAAGCGGATTTAAATGAGTTAGGTAAAACATAAGCATGAGTATAACCTTTGGCTTTTAGTTGTTTACCTAAGCGGCGACGCTCACCAATTGCTAAGGCACCGTGACCTAAAGGCATAGCAATGGCATTATCGACCTCGGGCATTTTCTCTAATAATGGACGACACCAAGCGGGTGCCATCACATCAATAGTTGCCGCAGGATGTAACGCTTTTAATGTACGATATAGGCTTTGGGACATCATCATATCCCCAACCCAAGAAGGCCCTACCACAAAAATTTTCATAAACCGCGATTACTTATCCTGATTTAACCATTGCATATAAAGAGCAACACCTTCTGCGACCGTTTTAAAAGGGGCGCTGTAGCCTGCTTTGCGTAAATTTGTCAGATCAGCTTGTGTAAAGGCTTGATAACGACCTTTGAGTTTCTCAGGGAATTCAATATGCTCAACAGAGAGATCTTTATCGTTATGATAAGCGATAACTGCATCAGCCACGGCTTGGAACGATTCTGCGCGGCCGGTACCACAATTATAAATACCGGAGACATTGTTGCGCCAGAACCATAAATTAACCGCAGCCACATCCCCCACATAAATAAAGTCACGTTGGAAGGTTTCACTACCTTCAAATAATTTGGGATTTTGCCCGTCATTGACTTGTGTATTTAAATGGAAGGCGACACTGGCCATACTGCCTTTATGCCCTTCACGGGGGCCATACACATTGAAATAACGGAAACCACACACCATAGATTGTGCTTCAGGTAAAATTTGGCGCACATATTCATCAAATAAGAATTTAGAGTAGCCATAGACATTAAGTGGGGCTTCATATTTTCTTTCTTCAATAAAATGATCAGTACGGCCACCATAAGTGGCAGCAGAAGAGGCATATAAGAAAGGAATTTGGCGATCGAGGCAATAATGCAGTAACTCTTTAGAATATTGATAGTTATTATCCATCATATATTTGCCATCCCATTCGGTAGTAGAAGAGCATGCTCCTTCATGGAATACGGCATCAATATCACCAAAATCATCACCGGCTACAATACTGGCAATAAAGTCTTCTTTATCCATATAGTCAGCGATATTAAGATCGACAAGATTCACAAATTTTGTGCCATCTTTTAGGTTATCAACCACTAAAATATCGGTATAACCTTCATCATTTAATGCTTTAACAATATTGCTGCCGATAAAACCTGCACCGCCAGTGACGATAATCATATGGCTACCCCTTTATATAAAATCTAAAAATTAGCTCTGCAACTATAATAACACTGAACAGCGTGAACGGTAGCATTCATCATAGAAGAGTAGACTGAAATTCTTGAAAATCGCAGTGATGATTAGTGATCTTAATTACACAAATAACATTATTTATTTACATTTGTCGTTTTTAATCGAACAAAAGCATAAAATAAGAAACAATAATGATTATATTATAGTCAACTCTAGCTCTTATCTCTTTTCGTCTCTGCCTTAGGAGAAAGCATGTCTACTCACTCTTTCTATCAACAAATTAATCAACAACTCGAACAAACACGTCAAGATGGCTTATTTAAAAATGAGCGGATCATCACTTCTTCGCAAAGTGCCGATATTGCGGTTGCTGATGGTAGTCATGTTATTAACTTTTGTGCCAATAACTACTTAGGTTTAGCTAACCACCCACAACTTATTGCAGCGGCGAAAGCGGGAATGGATAGCCACGGTTTTGGTATGGCATCGGTACGTTTTATCTGCGGAACGCAAGATCTACATAAAACATTAGAAAAGAACATCGCTGAATTTTTGGGTATGGAAGATGCCATTTTGTACTCCTCTTGTTTTGATGCCAATGGTGGGTTATTTGAAACACTGATGGGATCTGAAGATGCAATTATTTCTGATGCGCTAAATCACGCATCGATTATTGATGGTGTTCGTTTATGTAAAGCCAAGCGTTATCGCTATGCCAATAACGATATGGCGGTGTTACGTGCCCAACTTGAACAGGCCAAAGCAGATAATGCCCGCCATATTATGATTGCCACCGATGGGGTGTTCTCTATGGATGGGGTGATTGCTGATCTAAAAAGTATCTGTGATTTGGCTGACGAATATGGCGCATTAGTGATGGTCGATGACTCGCATGCGGTGGGTTTTGTCGGCACACAAGGGCGCGGTACTCATGAGTATTGTGATGTATTAGATCGCGTCGATATCATCACAGGAACATTAGGTAAAGCTTTAGGTGGCGCATCGGGTGGTTATACCGCAGCTCGTAAAGAAGTGGTGGAGTGGTTACGTCAACGCTCTCGTCCTTATCTATTCTCAAATTCTTTAGCCCCTGCAATTGTGAGCGCCTCTATTGCAGTTTTAGATATGCTGAAATCAGGGGATGAACTGCGCGCTTGTTTATGGCGTAACGCAGCACTTTTTCGTGAAAAAATGACGGCAGCAGGTTTTACTTTGGCGGGGGCTGATCACGCGATTATTCCTGTGATGTTAGGAGATGCCAAACTAGCGCAACAATTTGCAGCACGTTTACTTGATGAAGGTATTTATGTCACTGGCTTTTTCTACCCAGTAGTACCACAAGGGCAAGCACGTATTCGTACACAAATGTCAGCGGCACACACCCCAGAACAAATTGAACGTGCTATTGCTGCATTTATTAAAATCGGTAAGCAACTTAATGTGATTGCATAAGGTTCTAATATGAAAGCATTGTCAAAATTAAAAGCACAACCCGGTATCTGGATGACCGATGTACCCGTACCTGAGCTTGGTCATAACGATGTGATGATCAAGATCCGTAAAACTGCCATTTGTGGTACAGATGTTCATATTTATAACTGGGATGAGTGGTCACAAAAAACCATACCGGTTCCCATGGTGGTCGGCCATGAATATATTGGTGAGATTGTTGCTATTGGCCAAGAGGTTAAAGGTTTTAATATTGGTGATCGCGTCTCGGGGGAAGGGCATATTACTTGCGGTCATTGTCGTAATTGCCGTGGTGGGCGTACACACTTATGCCGTAATACCATTGGTGTTGGCGTAAATCGTCCCGGTTGTTTTGCGGAATATCTGGTTATTCCCGCTTTTAATGCATTTAAAATTCCTGACAATATTCCAGATGAACTGGCGGCTATTTTTGATCCCTTTGGTAACGCAGTACACACGGCGTTATCTTTTGATTTAGTGGGGGAAGATGTACTGGTTTCAGGTGCGGGACCCATTGGTATTATGGCGGCTGCAATCTGTAAACATGTGGGGGCACGCCATGTGGTGATCACCGATGTTAATGAATATCGCCTTGATCTGGCTAAAAAAATGGGTGTCACCCGTGCAGTCAATGTTAGCAAGGAAAATCTAACAGATGTGATGAAAGAATTAGGTATGACCGAAGGCTTTGATGTTGGATTAGAAATGTCCGGTGCGCCACCGGCTTTTCGTACCATGCTTAGTACGATGAATCATGGTGGTCGTATTGCTTTACTGGGTATTCCTCCTTCAGATATGGCTATTGATTGGGGACAAGTCATTTTTAAAGGATTATTTATTAAAGGTATTTATGGTCGTGAGATGTTTGAAACATGGTATAAGATGGCGGCGCTGATCCAGTCGGGTCTTGATCTCTCACCGATTATTACTCATCAATTTCCTATCGATGAATTCCAAAAAGGCTTTGATATTATGCGTTCAGGTCAATCGGGCAAAGTAATTTTAGATTGGCAGTAGGAGTTATAAAGCGCCCTGAACGGTGAAAGGGCGCTACCTCTTTTAAATAAATACCTATATTAAGGGGAAAATAGGTTTGTATTATATTTGTCGATGAGGCTTTTCTATTATTCCTCTAACAAGATTATTTGAATTTGTAACAACTAGATATTTTATTTTTTTACTTTGAAATATTTTCTTTGCATGAAGAAAACTTTTAGGATCACCAAAAATAGCAATATTCTTTTTAATGTGCTTTTTGTTTTAAGTTAACTATTTCTGTATATGGGTAAGGTTGTTGACTTTCCGCCATGTTTTTCTATAATCCCTTTCAGAGCAGTTTTTTGGCCCCACTGGCAACTTGTGTTGTTATGCGCCCTTAAACAATCTACTTAGAGTCCCGAGGCGAGCTTTAGTTAGCAGACCTTGGGATTTGTCTTTTGGGGATATAATAAACAAAACAATTAGCCTAGTCCTCTCAAAAAATAGAAATTAATATCATCTTCTTTTTCTTCAAGTAACCTAATTTGATCTGAATATTTTCCACTAAATATTTTTATTTATTCGACTTTATCTTTGTTGCTTTCTAAATGCTGGGAAGGGAATTGCTTATCTTGTTCGAAGGTCATTAA
This sequence comes from Proteus sp. G4380, assembly GCF_963885725.1. Lineage (NCBI taxonomy): Bacteria > Pseudomonadati > Pseudomonadota > Gammaproteobacteria > Enterobacterales > Morganellaceae > Proteus > Proteus sp. G4380. Next base: position 12,076 of record NZ_CAWPAV010000151.1, on the reverse strand, counting down.
TTTTTTAGTAAGTACTTTCATAAGAGTACTTTTTTTCATTGAAATAATGGCTTGTTGTGCTGGCTTTAACCATGTTGCAGGTTTTGGCTCTTTAGATTGCTCTGTTGGCGGTATAACAGCGGGTGGCTCTTGCACCATTGGGCTGTCTGGTGAAGGGGTTAACAAACCACTGGGTGCGACTAGCTGAATATCGGCAGGTAGTAGTGGTAACTGCTGTTGTAATGCCCTTACGGTTGAAGGGTGGGGGTGACCAATGGCAATGGCAAAACCATTTTTACGCGCTAAATTAATAGCACGATTAAGCTGTTGTCGGGTTTCTGCTTCTGTTTGCACATTATCTAAAAATACATGCCGGCGTAAAGAAGGAACGCCAGCCGCTTTGGCTGCCGTGGCCGCTTGCGTATTGCCTATAGTGACACTATCAAGAAAATAGAGATCAGAATGATTAAGGGCTTTGATCACTCTATCCATCGCTTGCCTATCCGATGTCATCGCACTCCCCATATGATTATTCATACCCACAGCATAAGGCACACGATTAATTGCATTTTGAATAATACGATTAATTTCAGCCTGATCCATGGAAGGCTTTAAGGTATCTTTTTCTAATGGCTGTTTGCTAATGGGTGCCATTGGCATATGAATAAGAATTTCTCGTCCTTGGGCATGGGCTTTCGTCGCCATCTCTTTACCATGGGGTGAGTTGGGTAATATGGCAATAGAAACGGCTGTTGGCAGTTGTAAGATTTGGTTATCTTCTTTTTTTCGATAACCAAAATCATCAATAACAATAGCCAATTTTGCCGAAAAAGCAGGTGCACTGAATAGAAAACTTAGCAACATTAAACTAAGTGTTAGCGCGATATTTCGTTGTAATGTGCCAAGTAAATGCAAAGCTACCTCCCAAGCCAAGGAACTGGGTTGACTGCTTTTCCTTGGCGTCTAATTTCAAAATAGAGCGCTGAACGCTCTTGTCCACCACTGTTTCCTACCAAGGCGATAGGTTGTCCAGCTTTGACTTGCTGACCAACATTGACTAACGCACTTTGGTTATAGCCATAAAGGCTCATATCCCCTTTGCCGTGCTCGACGACGACCACTAAACCATATCCTTGTAGCCAGTCGGCTAACAGCACCCGACCATCCGCAATCGCTTTTACTTCGGTGCCTTGTGCTGCGGGGATCACAATTCCTTTCCAACGTAATTCACCCGAGCCAGAAATAGACTCACCAAAGCGGTGTAATAAACTGCCTCTAATAGGCCAAATAGCCTGACCTGCAGGTTTACCCAATCCGCCAGTACGGGACATTAAAGAGCGTTCTTCGGCGGTGGGTTTATAGGTCGAACCACGCTGTTGCGCTTCACGTTGCTTGGCGGCAATACGAGCAGCTTCCCGTGCTTCACGCTCAGCTCGCGCTTTGGCTTCACGCTCTGCTTGAGCAATTTTATTTCTTAAGCGTGTTTCATTAGCACGCATGGTGGCTAAATTGCGTTGATCTTCTTTTAAGGTTGATTCTAGTTGCGTTAATGTTTTTTGACGTGCAGCTAGCGCATTATCTAGTTTTTGTTTCTCTTGTTGCTGTTTGGTGAGTACCTGCTTTTGCTCGTTCTGTTTCGCTTGTTGGGCGTCTTTTTCTGCCTGTAGCTCTTTGGAAGTTTGCGCCAATTGCTCCATTGACTGTTTACGCGCTTCATTTATATAACTGTAATAGGCTAAGATCCGCTCTTCTCGCTGACCTTCTTCACCGCGAAACAGTAACTCAATACCTTGATGTTTTCCTTGTCGGTAAGCCGCATCGAGTTGGCGTGCTAACAGTGCTTGTTGCTCGTTATATTGCTTTTGCAATCGGGCAATATTTGCGGTGATGGTTTTGATCTCTTTAGCTAAGGTTTGTAAGCGGTTTTGCGTCTCATGCACAGAGCGGCTGGCATTAGCGATTTGTGTCTCTTGTGATTTGAGTTGTCCAAGTAAAGCCGTGCGCTGTTTTTGTTGCTCTTGAACGCGCTTTTCTTTTTCAGCAATGGTGGTTTGTAGATCTTTTAACTGACTACGATTATCCGTTAATGTATTGGCAAAAGCGCTGGTTGCAGAAAACAGAGATGTGCTAATCAGTAGCGTGATTAACGGTAAAGAAAATACACGGTAAGTACGGTGTGTTGTGTTCTGAAGATCCTTTTTCTCTGCCATCTGACCAAAGTACCTTTAATAACAGTTTATAAGATTATTTCATGTCGCTAATCAACTGACCAGTTAACAGGAAATAAAGTCGTAATTTCAGATAATACCTAACAGTTAATCTAATGAACTCAGAGATGATAATAAAGCAATAATAGTCGGAAAGAGGAAAAAAGCAGCACAATGTGTAACAGCGCAATAGAATAGTTATCACGCTGTACACAGGATAAATTATTGTTCGACGATGGTACCCCACAGATCATATTCATCGGCATGCTCAATTAGCACACGTACAATCTGTCCTGGCTCGACATCAAACTGCTCATTAAGGTAAACAGCACCATCAATTTCCGGTGCATCCGCCATACTACGGCCAATAGCACCTTCTTCATCCACTTCATCAATGATAACCGGTAAAACTTTACCTATTTTCTCTTGCAGACGCTCGGTGGAAATTTGTTGCTGTAGTTGCATAAAACGATGGTAACGCTCTTCTTTTACCTCTTCAGGAACTTGATCAGGTAATTCATTCGCTTTCGCACCTTCAACGGGGCTATACTTAAAACAACCCACGCGATCTAAACGAGCTTCGGTTAAGAAATCCAATAGCATTTGGAAATCTTCTTCTGTTTCTCCCGGGAAACCGACAATAAAGGTTGAACGTAACGTTAATTCAGGACAAATTTCTCGCCAACGTTTTACACGCTCTAAAGTACGCTCAACAGAGCCTGGGCGCTTCATTAATTTCAGCACTTTCGGGCTAGCGTGTTGTAGCGGAATATCTAAATAAGGCAAAATTTTGCCTTCTGCCATTAATGGAATAACCTCATCCACATGTGGATAAGGGTAAACATAATGTAAACGTACCCAAATCCCTAATTTTGCCAGTTGTTCACATAAACTGACCATACTGGTTTTAACGGGCATACCATCCCAAAAACCGGTTTGATGTTTGGTATCAACTCCATAAGCGGAAGTATCTTGTGAGATAACCAGTAACTCTTTCACCCCAGCATTGACTAATCTTTTCGCTTCATTTAACACTTCACCAATTGGGCGACTGTCTAAATCACCTCGCATTGAAGGAATAATGCAAAAAGTACAACGGTGATTACAACCTTCAGAAATTTTTAGATAAGCGTAATGACGAGGGGTTAATTTAACGCCCTGCTCGGGAACCAAGCTGGTAAATGGGTTATGGGAAGGTTTGGGAACATAGTGATGAATATGTGATAACACTTGTTCATAACTATGAGGGCCGGTGATTTCCAGCACTTTTGGGTGAACTTCACGGATTTGATTTTCTTTGGCACCTAAACAACCAGTGACGATAACTTTACCGTTTTCATCGAGTGCTTCGCCAATGGCTTCAAGAGATTCTTGTACTGCGCTATCAATAAAGCCACAGGTATTGACGATGACTAAATCAGCATCATCATAGGTAGGAACAACTTGATAACCTTCTGTACGCAGTTCGGTGAGGATACGTTCAGAGTCCACCAAATTTTTAGGACAACCTAAAGAAACGAATCCAATTTTAGGCACTTGATTTGTTTGCGACATGCTCGTGTTCTCAATACTTTTAATAAATAACAAATAGTGGTTGTATCTCAGACAGGTGTGAAATTCTACGTACGAGTGACTATTTTTGTCACAGGCTTTGATGATGAATGCTGATTTCTTAATAGCTTACCTGAAGAGAGATCCGGTAAAGTGAAAAGAGAGACTCTTTTAAACGCTGTTTTACAGGATTTTTCGGCGCTAATGGTACATAAATCCGTCAATAAAAAAAATGATTGTTGAGAAACTTTCCGCAAAAACTGAAAGAGAAACGAAGGAATAGGCTGTAATTGCGCCATGACAAAGGTATACTTTGGCTCTTTAATACTATTTTTAACTAACGAGAGTGATTGCATCCTATGCTGCAAGAAGTAATGCAATTTTTTAGCCGGCACACCCTGTTAAGTTTTATCTGGATTGCGCTGCTGGTGGCGGTCATTGTATTGACCTTTAAAGGCCTTTTTTCTAAAACGAAAAATATTTCCCGTACAGAAGCGATTTCTTTGATAAACAAAGAGAATGCGGTTTGTGTTGATATCCGTAGCCGTGATGAGTTCCGTAAAGGACACATCATCGATTCTATCAATTTAACGCCTTCTGAGATCAAAAGTAACAATATTGCTGAGCTGGAGAAATATAAATCACAGCCGGTAATTGTGGTATCACCATCAGGTATTGAGGGTGCAAAACCTGCTGAAAGCCTTATCAAATTAGGTTTTGAAAAAGTCTTTATTTTAAAAGATGGTCTTTCAGGTTGGAGTGGTGAGAATTTACCACTGGCAAAAGGTAAAAAGTAACGAGCGGGCAGATTGAGTTCTATACTTACTGCTATTCAATTTAATAAGGATATAAAAAGGTAAGATTATTATGTCAGAACAGCAAAACCAAGAGATGACTTTTCAAATTCAACGTATCTACACAAAAGATATCTCTTTCGAAGCGCCAAATGCCCCACAAGTTTTCCAAAAAGAGTGGCAACCAGAAGTTAAATTAGATTTAGATACTTCTTCTAATACGCTAGCTGAAAATGTATATGAAGTTATCTTACGTGTCACTGTTACGGCAACAATGGAAGAAGAAACCGCTTTCCTGTGTGAAGTACAACAAGCAGGTATCTTTACTGTTGAAGGTATCGAAGGTACACAATTAGCACATTGCTTAGGTGCATACTGCCCGAACGTACTATTCCCTTATGCACGTGAATGTATCACCAACTTAGTGGGTCGTGGTACTTTCCCACAATTAAACTTAGCACCTGTTAACTTTGATGCGTTGTTTATGAACTATTTACAGCAACAACAGCAACAGGATGCAGCAAACTCAGGAGTTGAAGAAGCTTAATGAACGCTTCTATGACAGTTATCGGTGCCGGTTCATACGGCACCGCTTTAGCGATTACCTTAGCGCGTAATGGGCACGATGTTGTGCTGTGGGGGCATGATCCCAAGCACGTTGCGGCATTAGAACAAGCGCGCTGTAATCAAGCCTTTCTGCCCGATGTTTCCTTTCCTGATAGTTTATATATGGAAGCTTCTTTGCAAAAAGCGATTGAAGCGAGCCGTAATATTCTTGTGGTGATCCCAAGCCATGTGTTTGGTGAAGTACTGCAACAAATCAAACCCTTTTTACGTCAGGATGCACGTGTTGTTTGGGCGACAAAAGGTCTTGAAGCACATACTGGTCGCTTATTACAAGATGTTGCCCGTGAAGTATTAGGTAATGAAATCCCGCTCGCAGTATTATCTGGCCCTACTTTTGCTAAAGAGCTTGCCGCGGGTTTGCCCACCGCGATTGCAGTGGCCTCGACGGATAATCTCTTTTTAGAGCAGTTACAACAGCTATTTCATTGTGGTAAAAGTTTCCGAGTCTATAAAAACCCTGATTTTATCGGTGTGCAACTGGGTGGCGCTGTTAAAAACGTGATTGCTATTGGTGCGGGTATGTCTGATGGTATGGGATTTGGCGCTAATGCGCGTACCGCACTGATTACCCGAGGTCTAGCCGAAATGAGCCGTTTAGGTAAAGCCTTAGGTGCAGATGCGGCAACTTTTATGGGCATGGCTGGTTTGGGTGATTTGGTTTTAACCTGTACAGACAATCAATCACGTAATCGTCGCTTTGGTATGATGCTAGGTCAAGGTTTAGATGTTGATACAGCCCAAGAGAAAATTGGCCAGGTAGTCGAAGGTTATCGTAACACCAAAGAAGTTCGCGCATTAGCCGAACAAGTGGGTGTAGAAATGCCAATCACCGAACAGATTTACCAAATTTTATATCAACATAAAGATGTAAAAGAGGCTGCATTGGCTTTATTAGGGCGAGCAACCAAAGATGAGATAGACAGTAGCCTATAGTCAGTTTATTTTAAATAATATTCTTAGGGTATCTGTTTTAACTATCCATTTGTTTGAAAATTCAAAGCCTAAGTATTTACTTAGGCTTTGGTGTAAAAAATGAGAGTGAGTATGTCGCTAGAAGAACTAACAAGAGTCTGGGATCATATTAAAAGCGAAGCGCGTGCATTGGCAGATTGTGAGCCAATGTTAGCCAGTTTCTTTCATGCGACACTTCTCAAACACGAAAATTTAGGTAGTGCATTAAGCTATATGCTGGCCAATAAGCTGGCAACTCAGACTATGCCAGCCATTGCAGTTCGCGAAATTGTTGAAGAGGCTTATAGTCACGATAGCTCAATGATTGAGTCGGCCGCTTGTGATCTCTCCGCGGTACGCCTACGTGATCCCGCGGTGGATAAATATTCTACCCCACTGCTCTATTTAAAAGGGTTTCATGCACTACAAGCCTACCGTATTGCCCATTGGCTATGGCAACAAAATCGCCAAGCGCTAGCTATTTATCTACAAAACCAAATATCAGTCACCTTTGGGGTGGATATCCACCCAGCGGCACGTATTGGACACGGTATTATGCTCGACCATGCGACAGGTATTGTGATTGGTGAAACGGCGGTGGTTGAAAATGATGTCTCTATTTTACAATCTGTGACCTTAGGGGGAACAGGTAAAACAGGAGGTGATCGTCACCCGAAAGTGCGTGAAGGGGTAATGATTGGCGCAGGAGCTAAAATCCTTGGTAATATCGAAATTGGTCGTGGTGCTAAAATTGGTGCTGGCTCGGTAGTATTACATGAAGTACCAGCTCATACTACGGTGGCCGGGGTGCCTGCCCGCATTGTCGGTCGTCCTGATAGTGAAAAACCGTCATTCGATATGGATCAACACTTTAATGGTGTTGTACCCGGCTTTGAGTGTGGTGATGGTATTTAACTATGCATGCTCAAGCTAAGGTTACCCTTGCTGAACTAAAAGATTGCTTACAGGCTGAATATATTGGTGATAAAAAACCCTTTAGTTGGTTAAGACTATTTCATCGAGTATTTTTCTGCCAGCGTTCCCGTTACCTATTTTGGTGGCGGGTAGCACAGTATTTTTATTTCTCTCCCCATCGCTTTTTACATAAATTAGGTATTCGGATCGGTGCTAGCAATAATCGTAAGTACTGTAATGATATCTCGTTAAAAACTCGTATTGGTAAAGGCCTTTCTTTACCACACCCGATTGGCATTGTACTGACTAATTACTGCCAACTGGGGGAATATGTCACTATTATGCAAGGGGTGACTATTGGCGTAAAAGAGAAAGGGGGAAAAGCCAATATCCAAGTAGGAGATCATGTTTATATTGGCTGTAATTCATCCATTATTGGTGGTGAGATTAATATTGGTGATAATGCGATTATTGGCGCCCATGCATTAGTATTAAAGGATGTGGGGGAAGGGTGTCGGTATATCACGAAAGTGATTGCCGATATCAGGCGGGTATAATGCTTGAACAAAGGTTTATAAAAAAGGTGCTGAATAAATATTAGCACCTTTTTTAGTTTATAAATAAAGATAAAATCAAGTAATAAGTATGAATTAAAATAACTTTAATTAACCAAACTAACCACTAAATCAATCTCTTAATAACGCACCCGGATAGCCTAATTGGCGCCATGCCTCAAAAACAACCACGGCAACCGTATTAGAAAGATTCATACTGCGGCTATCCGCTAACATTGGCACACGGATTTTTTGTTGTGTTGGCATATTATCCAACACATAAGGTGGTAAACCTCGTGTCTCAGGGCCAAATAGCAGATAATCCCCATCTTGATAACTTACATTACTATGGGCGGGAGTACCTTTAGTGGTTAATGCAAACAACCGCGCACCTGTCGGGGATTGTGCATTATCAGGGCTTAATCCTTCACTTTCTAAAAAAGCATAATAATCGTGATGCTGTTTGATATCAGCAAACTCACGATAATCAAGCCCTGCACGACGTAGCCGTTTATCATCCCAAGTAAAACCCAATGGTTGGATCAAATGAAGATGAAAGCCTGTGTTGGCACACAGGCGGATAATATTACCCGTATTCGGTGGAATTTCGGGTTCAAATAAGACGATATTGAGCATTATTTATTTTACTTGATAATAGTTTTTATACCAATCAACGAACTGTTTTACACCTTCATCAACGCTTGTTTGAGGTTTATAGCCAGTTGCTTTAAATAAATCCTCAGTATCTGCCCATGTGGTGTACACATCACCGGGTTGCATTGGTAACATATTTTTATCTGCTTTTTTACCTAAATGTATTTCTAATGCACTAATGTAATCCATTAAATTTACCGGAGATCCATTACCAATATTATAAACCTTATAGGGTGCAGAACTATCTGCTGGAGTACCTGTACTTACTTTCCAATCTTGCTGGGCTGTAGGGATCACATCAGCAATACGTGTAACACCTTCTACAATATCTTCAACATAAGTGAAATCACGTTTCATTTCACCATGGTTATAGATATCTATAGGCTGATTGTTAATAATGGCTTTAGTAAATTTAAATAATGCCATATCGGGGCGTCCCCAAGGGCCATAGACTGTGAAAAAACGTAATCCAGTAGTCGGAATACCATATAAATGAGAATAGCTATGCGCCATTAATTCATTAGCTTTTTTAGTGGCTGCATATAAAGAAACAGGATGATTAGCCTGATCATGAGGAGAAAATGGCAATTCATCATTTAAGCCATAGACTGAACTTGATGATGCATAAACAAGATGCTTAACGTTATTGTGTCGGCACCCTTCTAAAATAGTTAGAAAACCAGTTAAATTACTATCAGCGTAAGAAAACGGATTAATTAGTGAATATCTAACACCAGCTTGTGCAGCTAAATGAATAACCCTATCAAATTTCTCAATCTCAAATAATTGAGCAATTTTTTCTCTATCAGCTAAATCAATAAAAGAAAAAGAGAAATTATCTAGTTGATTTAAAAGATTAAGTCTAGCTTCTTTTAAAGCAACATCATAATAATCATTAAGGTTATCAATACCAACAACGGTTTCACCCTGCTGGATCAGTTTTTTTATTAGATGAAAACCAATAAATCCAGCAGCACCTGTGACTAAATATTTCATTACGTAATTAATCCGTTTCTATTAATTAATCGTTACCAAAGAGGTCTCGAGTATAAACTTTTTCTTCAACATCGTTTAGTGCTGAAGCCATTCTATTGGTAATAATGACATCAGACATGGCTTTAAACTCATCTAAATTATGAATTAATTTTGAGTTAAAGAAAGTCTCTTCTTTCATTTCTGGCTCATAAATCACTACTTCAATGCCTTTTGCTTTAATACGCTTCATAATGCCTTGAATTGAAGAGGAGCGGAAATTATCAGAGCCTGATTTCATAATTAAACGGTAAACACCAACAATCTTCGGTGATTTAGCGATAATAGAATCAGCAATAAAGTCTTTACGGGTGCGGTTAGCTTCCACAATGGCGCCAATAATATTATTAGGCACGGATTCGTAATTTGCTAACAGTTGTTTCGTATCTTTTGGTAAGCAGTAGCCACCATAACCAAATGATGGATTGTTATAGTGATTACCAATACGCGGATCTAAACAGACACCTTCAATAATTTGTCTTGCATTTAAATTGTAAGCTTGGGCGTAGCTATCGAGTTCATTAAAATAAGCAACACGCAGTGCGAGATAAGTATTAGCAAATAACTTAATTGCTTCTGCTTCTGTAGAATCAGTAAAAAGAACATCAATATCTTTTTTTAATGCCCCTTGTTGTAAAAGCTCAGCAAATTTCTCTGCTCTTGCAGATTGCTCACCAATCACAATACGAGATGGATAAAGGTTATCGTAAAGGGCACGACCTTCACGTAAGAACTCAGGAGAGAAGATAATATTATCGGTATGATATTTTTCTCTCATCTGTTTAGTAAAACCAACTGGAATGGTTGATTTTATAATCATAGTGGTGTTTGGATTATATTCTAAAACATCACGAATAACCGACTCTACAGAAGAGGTGTTAAAGTAGTTAGTTTTAGGATCATAATCGGTAGGAGTGGCAATGATAACAAATTCAGCATCTTTATAAGCGAATTCTTTATCTAAAGTTGCTGTAAAGTCGAGCTCTTTAGTGGCTAAAAACTCTTCAATTTCTTTATCAGAGATAGGAGAGATTTTTTTGTTTAATAGTTCGACTTTTTCTTTATTGATATCTAATGCAACAACTTTGTTGTTTTGGGAAAGAAGTATCCCATTAGATAGACCGACATAGCCGGTTCCTGAGATGGTGATTTTCATTTTTTATCCTAAAGTTACATAATTTCTTTTAACGCATCTAAATATTTTTTTATGACTATTCTTTCATCAAATTCAGTTTCGATTTTCTGCCTACTATTTTGACCCATTTTTAGTTTTTTTTCATAGGGTAAGTTAATAAATCTATCCATGGCATCAACTAAGCTTGATACAGACTTAGGTTGACATATATATCCATTAAAACCATGAGTAACTGTTTCTCGACAACCAACATTATCAGTAGTGATTATGGGTTTTCCCATAGCTCCAGCTTCTAGTAATGTTTTTGGCACTCCTTCTCGGTAAAAAGAAGGTAGAACTATACAATCTGCTTGGGCTAATTCATTTTCTACGGTATCAGATGTACCTAAATAATTAATAATTCCCTCTGCCACCCAGTTATTCATTTGTTTATGTGTGATTGCTGAAGGATTATTTACACCAACAAATCCTAAAAGACAAAATTCAACTTTATCGCCATATCTTTCTTTTAAGATACGTGCAGCTTCAACATAAAAAGTAATCCCTTTTTCATAAAGCATTCTTGCCACTAATAGAAATCTAAATTTATGTTTATATTCTGATAATGATAATGTAAAGCGAGATAAATCAACACCTGAACCAGGCAATCTATCAACTTGTACTTTATCGACATATTTTTTTTCTAAAAATAATGAAAGGTCATCGTTATTTTGAAAAAATATTTTATCAGCATATTTTTGGCTATAGCGATATAAATTTCTTGCTAGTTTACAACTAATAGTATCATTTACAAATAATGTACCTAAACCTGCAATATTATTGATGACTTTTATTTTGTTTAATCTTGCTGCTAATGTTCCATAAATATTATTTTTAGGAGTGAAATTGAGCACAGCATTACATCTAATTTGTTTAAATATTTTATAAAATGAAATCAATGTATAAAGGTCAATCAAAGGATTTTTACTGGCTGAATCAATTTTGATATTTATATGTTCTGCACCTAATTCTTTTAGTTTGTTAGAGTAACTATCAATAGGTGAAACAGTATAAACTTTAAATCCAGCTTCTATTAAAGATATTATAGTGTTTTTTCTAAAATTATATAAATACCAACTTGTGTTTGATGTAATGGCAATTTTTTTCATTTTGATTCTTTTGGGTAAGAGTTGCGCAAGTAGATTTCATGTATTTTATTAAAATTATTTTCAATAGAATATTCTCCTGTAATAATTTTTTCTTTTATCCCTTGCTTTTTATCTTTTAAATCTAAGATCTTATCTATCCATAATTTCTTATCATTTTTTTCTATAGGTAGAAAAAATACATTTTCTGTTAGCTTTATTTCCTTAGGAACATTAGTTGAGCAAATTACAGGGAGTCCGCAAGCTTGAGCTTCTATTGCTGACATTCCTAATCCTTCATGTAACGAAGGGAAAAGAAAGATATTACCTAAATTTACCATTATATTTAAGCAGTTATCACTAATTCCAAATAATTTTACTCTATCTTCAAGATTATTCTTTTCAATAAAGTTTTCTAAATGAATTTTTTCTGAACCATCTCCTATAATTAATAGCTTAAAATCATCGCTAAGATGCTTCATTAATTCTAATAGAAAAATATGATTTTTAACTTTTTCTAATCGACCTATACTTATTAATAATATACAATTTT
>NZ_CAWPAV010000150.1:0-15465 GCF_963885725.1 Proteus sp. G4380 | reverse complement strand
TATCAATTTATAGTGGTTGTATGAAAAACAATCATTATCTTTCCGCTTAAACTTAGAACGTGAGGGTTGTCTAAATATGAAAAGACAGAAACGAGATCGTTTAGCTAGAGCATTATCGAAAGGTTACCAAGCCGGTATGCAAGGTCGTTCAAAAGAGCAGTGTCCCTATTTTGCCATTGATGCACGTTCACATTGGCTAGGAGGTTGGCGACAGGCCATGGAAGATCGCCCTGGGCTTGCAAAATAAATAACCCGTCGAGGTGATACTGCGGACACCTGTGTTATCGCAAATATTATCACCAAGATTTAATTGATAATCAAAAGAGGGTTATTTATGCATATTCCTATGAATAACTTGAACATAGGACAATTTGAATATAAATAACAACTGTGAATTGGAAATAAAAAGGTCTACCGTGGTAGGCCTTTTTATGTTGTAAAATACGGTAGGGCGAAAACTTGCCAAGTACTCTTATCTGAGATACCACCATACCACCATAAAAGAAAAAGCCTAATCTCATCGAAGAGAATAGGCTCTTATCTATCTATGTGTAATATTGACTTAGAATGCTGAGGTATCTTTAAATAAGCCGACTTTTAAATCTTTGGCTTCATAAATCAGTTTACCATCAACATAAACTTCACCGTCAGCAATACCCATAATAAGCTTACGATTGATAACACGTTTGAAATCAATTTTATAGGTGACTTTTTTGGCTGTTGGTAGAATTTGTCCAGTGAACTTCACTTCACCCACACCCAAAGCTCGGCCTTTACCTTCACCGCCTAACCAACCTAGGTAGAAACCTACCAGTTGCCACATTGCATCAAGCCCTAAACAACCCGGCATAACAGGATCATTGACAAAGTGGCAATCAAAAAACCATAAGTCTGGCTTGATATCGAATTCTGCTTCGATAAAGCCTTTATTATGGGAGCCGCCATCTTCAGTCATTTTAATGATGCGATCCATCATTAGCATATTACCTGAAGGCAGTGGTGGGCCATCTTGGCCAAATAATTCACCACGGCCTGAAGCAATGAGGTCTTCTTTAGAATAAGATTCGCGTTTATCAACCATTGTTTATATAGCCTTTATCAAGTGTAAGGTAACAGAATAGCTTACACTTGTACGCTGAACAACTCCGATCACTTGAAACAGAATTATCTGAATAAGCGTAGGAACCAAGGTAACTTAGGCCTATCCTGATTATTAGCTTGTGTTATTCGATCATGAATAACAGCTAACAAGTGTTCATTTGATTGTGGATTTTCACATTGTTCTTCGTAATAAGGCTGATGTGTTAGCAAAGTAATTGCTTCTGCAACATGGACAACCGGCCAAATATGGAACTTATTTTCTTTGACAGCTTGTATCACGCTATCGTTTAAAACCAGATGTCGCACGTTCGCCAGCGGTATAATAACCCCTTGTGATCCTGTTAATCCTCTTTGCTGACAGATATCAAAAAAGCCTTCAATTTTTTGATTAACACCACCAATAGGTTGTACCTGACCAAATTGATCTACGGCACCGGTTACGGCGATTTGTTGATCAATTGGGTGTTGTGACAATGTACTGATTAGCGCACATAATTCTGCTAGTGAGGCACTATCACCATCTACTTCACCGTAAGATTGTTCAAAAACGACGGAAGCACTAAAAGGTTGTGGCTGATCTAATCGTAATTCAGAATTTAAGTAGGCTTGCATAATCATCATGCCTTTTGCATGGATATTGCCACCTAATTCTGCTTTTCGTTCAATATCGACCAGTTCGCCATCACCAATATGAGCCACACAGGTAATACGAGTTGGCTCGCCAATTAGATCGGGATAACCGGGATAATCTAAGACAGAAAGACCGTTTATTTGGCCTACCATTTCACCTTCAGTGTGAATAGTGACTTGGCCTTGTAATATTTCATCACGGCTTCGTTCTAATAAGTAGCTATGTCGCCATAAACGATTTTCTTGCGCTTTTTTAAGCGCCTCGGCACCAAGATAAGCATCATGATTAAAACGTATGGCATAACGTAATTGGCGTAATATGAGTTCAAGATCGAGAGATAAGATAAGCTGATCTTCATGCTCTCTTGCGCCCTGAGTCAGTAATACTTGCCAAGCATCAGCAGATAATGAAGGCAGACGATATTTTTGGCAAAGCCCATTAACAAAACCACACCATTGGCTCAGGGCGGTTTCATCTTCTAAATACATATCGTACTCATATTCGCCATATAGTGCCGTACTGCTGATATTAGGCTCCATAAACTCAAGCTCTTCTAAGCTTAGGCGATCGCCCACTAAAATAACACGCAAGTGAAGGGGCATGGCTTCAATAGGCAAAGGAAGTGCTTGATGGTCATTCCACACTAACCATTCAAAGCGTTGCTCTTCAACCATCTTTTTCAGTCGGAACCACATTAAGGGTTGTGCTAAGAGCGTTTTAATGGATAAGACTAAAATACCACCATTGACTTTATGCAACAGTCCTGGGTTAACGAGGAGCTTATCTTTATGATAATAAAATGAACCAAAAAGTTGTTCTGGCTCTATCCATTGGCAACAAGCAATAGATTCTGATGATGAAAATGAGCCTTCTACATTTTCTTGCCAATAAATTTGATTAGACTCAGCTTGATAGGCACCTACAACAGGATAAGTTTTTATCTCTGCTTGTTGTAATGTATCAGCGAGTGTTTCGAAATAAGCAGTAGAATCTTCTGCTTTTAACAGCATAAATTGGCCTGCTTCTGCATTATTTAGCCACTGTAAGCTTTCATATAAGCGAGGTTGAACCTCACGAAGTGAAGATGCAGGCAATTGCGATGCTGTTTGAAAGAAAGTTTGGTAGGAGGCGTAATCTGGGCGTAACGCCTGCCATTCTAATTCGTTGTTTTTCAAGGTTACCGTTTTTATTATTGAGTAGTGAACATGGAAGTTAACATAAAGCGTTAATAGCTGGTATCTATCCTGCAATAAGACAGCTATTGACAGTTATATTATGTCTATACTTTTGGCCGGGAATATACGTTGCCATTACTTTTGCTATAACCTATTAAATTGAATGTATTGTTTTATTATAGCGACGCACGATTCTATCACAACGTGGTTAGAAAACTATCCCTTCTGACATTTGTCGGTGGTAGGTAACAAAAACTACTTATCTTTTTTGGTGATAATTTAAGCAAAAATATTCGGTTTAAGGCAGTTTTTTGGCAAAATTGTTGATATGCTAGTATGTAGTTACGTTGTCACGGTGATTTGTATGAAATATCAACAGTTAGAAAATCTAGAATGTGGCTGGAAGTGGGCTTATTTGGTAAAAAAACATCGCGAAGGTGAGTTAATCACCCGTTATGTCGAAAAGAGCGCCGCCGATGAAGTGGTTGAGCAACTATTACGCCTTGAATCTCAACCATTAAAAGTCCTTGAATGGATCAATTTACATATGAACCCTGAGTTATCGAATAGAATGAAGCAAACTATTCGTGCTCGAAGAAAGCGTTATTTTAATGCTGAACATCAGCATACGCGTAAAAAATCTATCGATTTAACTTTTAAGGTTTGGCAACGCCTATCAGCACTATCTCAGCGCCGAGGTTTGACATTATCAGAAACGATTGTCCAGCTTATCGAAGATGCGGAGCGAAAAGAGCAGTATGCACTAAAAGTACATAACCTAAAAGATGGCCTAATTGAGTTACTAGAACGAGACAAACAGAAAAAAGAGTAGATGACAATAGCGTTGTTTATTATCGAGAGATCATCAGTATAGCGTTAACTTAAGAGGTATAGAGAATATCTCTGCTAATCATTTAAAGTCATCATCAAAAGAAAAACCCTGCCGAAGCAGGGTTTTTTTAGAATTCATTACAGTAGATTTCTCTACTATTTGAATTATTGACCAGGTTGAACAACAACTTCAGTTGTACCTTGGATTTCGATTTCTACACGACGGTCTGGCGCTAAGCAATCGATCAGAGCTGCACGAGCTTTGATGTTGTCACAAGTGTTGCCAGTTACTGGGTTTTCTTTACCACGACCTTCTGCAGAGATGCTGTTTGCAGGAATACCTTTAGATACCAGGTAATCAACTACAGATTGAGCACGTTTTTCTGACAGAGGCAGGTTGTAGTTTTGAGAACCAATACGGTCAGTGTAACCGATAACTACGACACGACCTTGAGTTGGGTCGATGTTAGCTAATTCGTTGTACAGACCATTCAGTGCTTCTTGACCTTCAGCTTTCAGAGAAGATTTGTTGTAGTTGAACAGAACGTCTGAACGCAGAGTAAAGGTTTTGTTCTCAACAACTGGAGCTGGAGCAACTACTGGAGCTGGCTCAACAACTGGAGCTGGAGTTTCTTGGTTGAAACGGTAAGCAACACCAACACTCAGCATACCATTGTCTGGACGAGCGTTCAGAGTACCTTTATCACCGATGTTGTTGATCCACTGATACTCAAGACGAGTAGCAATGTTAGGAGTGATCGCGTATTCAGTACCTAATGCGAATACTGGAGAAACGCCAGTATCATTTTCAGAGAAACGTTTTTGAGTTCCTGCTGAAGTTGCATTAATAGTTGCAGTTGAATCTGCACGCCATACCATACCACCTAAACGTGTATAAACGTCTAAGTCATCCATTACTGGATAGCTTAATTTAGTGGTTAATTGGATACCTTGAGCTTTGAATGCACCGTTGTTGTATGAACCTTTATAAGCCATACGACCTAACCAGTCATAACCCAGTTCAAAACCTAAGTATTGGTTGTACTGATAACCAGCAAATGCACCAGCACCAATTTGGTCTTTGTGTGTGCTACCGTTACCGATATTCACGCCGTCCCAATTGTTACCAGTACTTTGATACTGAGACCAACCTAATTTACCACCGGTATACCAAGTATTGTCTTTTGGAGCTGCTTGCGCTGCAGTTGCGAAAGCTGCCACTGCCACTGCTAATGCGATAGCTGTCTTTTTCATTTTACGCCTCGTTATCATCCAAGTTAGGCATTTGGCTTTAAGCCTTATTATTTGCCCTTGGTTAAATTATTGTTAGGAATTCGATGCTTTCATCAAATGATGATCCCCAAAAACGGGATTTAAAGCATAACCTTAACGATATAAAGTCTACAATGAACTTAAAAAGTTACAAGTATCCCTTTAAAATTCGACTTAAAATTTTAAAAAGATCGGCCGTTATTCACAATAAGAATTATTCTATATTTTTGTTAAATTTCTTGTAACCATATGATTTAAGTTACAATTGATTATGACTTATCTTAAATGATAATGTTGCGTTATGAGTATTAGGAAAACTCTTAAATTTCACTAATGGTAGTGATTTGAATGAATTTTTATCGAGTTTAAATGTCGTTTAGAGGAATTATTGTTTTCTATTTGGATATGATTACTGTTTTGTTGTCGCATGATAAAACCTAACGCTTTACCGATGCTGGCAGCATATTCTAATCTTTTCATCTCTTCTGACGATATTTCTGGTAACCAACCCAATACTACACTGTAGTTTCCACTTAGTAGTGCTTTCTCCATTAATTCCACAGTATTAATTGAATCAACATGATTGAGTTGAATGATTTTATTCAGGGGTAAGCCGGTTTCTTTTAACCAACTACGATTTAATTTTTGTTGTGGACTCAACCACAGTAACCAACGTGATTCATGGCTATACTGTTTTAACAGAGGTAGTAAGATGTGGTTAATCATCAAGGGATTTTGGTAAAGCAGTTCACTTACCATGCCTTGTCTATTATCGGGCATTGTTGTTGTAATTGCATCGGAGGCCATAGAGAGAGGTAATACCTCAGTAGAGATCTCTTGGAAAAGGCCATTTTGTCTTGCCAAAGATGATGTTGAGAGTTTCATATTTACCTCGTTCAATATGTACTGTATGTATATA
Organism: Proteus sp. G4380; assembly: GCF_963885725.1. NCBI lineage: Bacteria > Pseudomonadati > Pseudomonadota > Gammaproteobacteria > Enterobacterales > Morganellaceae > Proteus > Proteus sp. G4380. The sequence goes on along the minus strand of NZ_CAWPAV010000150.1, from coordinate 9,536 downwards.
CAGTATACCTGAGTTTCACTTAAATCAAGATCAATTTTTTGAAAGTTGCTCTCAAAATTTATGTAAATTCATATTTTTGATCGGGTAACTATTGGCAAAAAAAGGACATTTATTTATTGTCTTAACCATCAAGAATACATTCATATATTTGAATTTTAAGATAAAAATATTTTTTGTGGTTTGGAGATCTGATGTCAATTTTACCTGAGCAAAGGAAGGCTCATTTATTATCGCGCGTAGCGGAATATGGAAAGTTAAGTAAGAAGTCTCAATTCGGCGGTTATAGCTTAATGGTTGATGAGGTTATCTTTGCGATTACTGCTGATAATGAATTTTATTTAAAAGGGAGTGGTTTTGCTGAAACACTCTATAAAGCAAACAACATGGATGCATACGTCTATCTAAAAAAAGGTATCCCCATTACATTGCGCTATTATCGTATTACGCAAGCAATATGGCGTAATAGCGCTAAGCTCAATCAATATATCGATTTTGCATATCACTATAGTACTCAGGAGTTTTTAGGGCAGCAAAAGCAGCCTCGTCGTATCAAAGATTTACCCAATTTGGGCATAGCATTAGAGAAAAAGCTGAATCAAGTTGGGATTAACCGTATCGAGGAATTACGTACGATCGGTGCGAAGGCATGTTATTTAAAACTGATTGCGCAACCTAAGCAAGGAAATAGCGACTTATTGCTTGCGTTAGCAGGTGCTATTGTTGGCTGTCATCGCTCTGTGTTACCTAGTCAATTAAAAATGGAATTGTTAAATTGGTATAAAGAGTTATCCGTTAAATCCTATTAAACTACAGTACTCGGACTTGAGTACATTAGAATGAACAGGAATAACGGAATAAGAGCAAACTTAAGCCAATAGAGTCTGTTATTTTCTCTAAGGTTCTAATAGAAATTAGAGAAAATAACTTTTTATCCATCAAGCTGTAGCTAATTTATCTTTATCGTTTTGCCATTCTGTTTGCTCAATTAGCTCAATGCAATTGACAATTTGTGGCAATAAATCCAGTAACAAGCGTATTTGCGTTAACACTAATTGAATACGGGCGTTATCTGAACTTGGTTGTGCATTAACACGTGCGATAAGTTGATCGTGAGATTGTATAAAATCATTATCTTGTGGTTTTTTACGTCTCAACGCTGAATCAATATAACAGACAGTATCATTAAGCAGGGTGAGTACTGCTTCATCTTCAATTTTGCAACGATGAACACCTAATGCTGAAATATAGCTCAGTAAAGTATGATTTAAACAAAGTAATTTAAATGCTTCTTCTTGAGAGGTTTGAAAGCTTTTAGGCTCTGATGACATGTTAGAAATTAAAGATGCTAACTCACCATCACTGCTATGTGCATTACGACGTGCAATACGATAATTAACGCTATTATCTCTTCCTTGATAATACTGAATGAGGATCGCATCAAGATAGTAGCAGTTATTGGTCATGGTTTTTTGGATGAGCAATGGCAACTGACGGAACTTCCAATCCGGCCAAATAAAACTGACTGCAAACCAGGCAATAGCACAACCAATTAACGTATCAATGATCCGCGGTAGTGCGACATCATAGCCTTCACCTAATAAATTAAAACTTAATAAAACGAGTAGGGTAATAAACAAAGTGGCATGAGCGTATTGTACGGTTCGGAAAGCAAAAAAGAGCGTACCTGTCACAACAATAAGCACTAATTGACCTTCGATGGAAGGCACAAAATAGAGAATAGGGAAACCAATTAAAATACCAATAATAGTGCCACTGACCCGTAATGTTAATCGTCTACGTGTCGCATTATAGTTAGGCTGACAAACAAACAAACTGGTTAATAAAATCCAGTACCCTCGATGCAAATCAAAAAACTGGATGATCACATAACCTATACATAAGACAAGTGACATTCGTACTGCATGTCTAAATAGAGCTGATTTTGGTGTTAAGTGACCTTTTATTCTTAGCACGATATCTCGCCACCCAGTAAGCCCTTCATCAGATAACTGAGTTTCTTCTTTTTGGTCATGAGAGATTTGATATTGCTCTGTACTAATACTTTTTAATAAAGCATCGATGCCCTGTAAGTTTTGTAATAAATTATAGAGTGGCGCAATAATTTGTGGATCAGAAGTACTGTTTTTTACATTATTAAGTGCATTTTCTAAATGAGTGATTGCACGTTCAAAATGAGGATTATGTTGGTACTTTTTATGCCAAAGAATAGATTGAGCGACTTGTTCGCAGGCTCTTGCTTGCATTGACAGTAAGCGCTGAAAGCGGAAAAGGACATCACTGTGGCGTAATCTATCACTCAGTAATTGATATTGAATATGAGAAGAGCTGGCCCGTTCATGAATATCTTGAGCCACAAAGTAATAATGCAATGTGAAACGACTGCTACGCTGGCCCCTATCACCTTTTAAACGGCTTAGTAATGTTAGTTTAGTTTGGCTCATTGCCTCAATTAACTGATTATTAGCCAATGCCAAGTTATACAGTAATTGCTGTTGATCACCTTCAATATCGGGATCAAATAATGCGGCCTTGGCTTCTAGATAAGCGGAAAGCTGCTGATAATAACGCGTAAGGCTATCTTGAACGGGACGAATAGGGAAAAGTAGGTGACCAATTAAGGTAAGCAAATTATACCAAATCGCGCCTAAAAGGAGCCAAATAGGTTGTTCATGCCATTCTGGGAAAATCGGCATACCTAACATGGTATAAATAGCGATTAATAGCGCACCAAAGGCGATGGTAGCATAACGCTGACCCAAGGCGCCTAATAAAATAAACCCCCAAGTGGAGATAGCAAGACCACAAAAGAATAAAATAGGGTAAGGGTAGAGTAATCCGATGGATGTTGATGCTAATAAGAAACAACATAAGGTGATCACAAGGTTTCTTAAGCGGCCCACAAGCCTATCATCTAAGTCAGTTAATGCGGCTGCGACAACACCTAATGTAAGAGGTATAGTATATTTTGGTTCTTGTCCTAAAGCCCATGGAAATAAAGTCGTTCCCGTAAGTGCGATTATTATGCGAATATAATATAAAAAGTGGCTATTATAGATAAATCGGCGGGCGCCATTAAACAAATTGAACACAAAAAGCCCTTAAATAAACAAGATGGAGATAATTACCTCTTAGAATATAGGGTTTATTACAGATAAAAAAGAGTTTAACGACAGACTATTTGTTATTTATTGTAGGAATTACAGAATGGAACTGAAATCAACCCCAATGGGACAACGTTTAGCTCAGCATCCTTATAACAGGGTAAAATTGTTAAATGCGGGTATTGAGGTCAGTGGTGAAAAGCATCAATATTTAATTCCTTTTAATGAATTGATCGACATTTTTTGTAAAAAAGGCATTGTGTGGGGAGAGTTAGAGTTTTTACTGCCCGACAATAAAGTGGTTCGTTTGCATGGAACGGACTGGGAAGAAACGCAACAATTTTACCGCTATCTTTATCAAACTTGGCAAATATGGAGCCAAGAGATGAGTGAGATAACGGCGCAAGTACTTGAAAAGCAACTCTCTTCTATCCAAGATATAATTCAAAGCGATAAATGGATAAAACAAAACCAGTTAGCCGGTATTCAACAGGCTATCCAAGAAAGTTTTTCTGCTCTTCCTCTTCCTCTGGAACGACTTGCTCAATTTGATAACTGTAAGGTGCATTATCAACGCTGTTTACAGTGGTTACAGCAAGGTAAGGCATTAATTGCGCAAGAAAATGAGCAATGGATCACCCGTATGTTGACAGAGCATGCGGAGTTTTTTACTACCATTGAAACATCGCCTTTAAATGAATCGCAATGTAAAGCCGTTATCAACGGTGAAGATAATATATTGGTATTAGCGGGTGCTGGTAGTGGTAAAACGTCGGTACTAGTGGCAAGAGCAGGGTGGTTGTTACGTCGTAAACTAGCAACCTCTGAACAAATTCTACTATTGGCTTTTGGACGTAAAGCCGCTGAAGAGATGAACCAACGTTTATCTGAGCGCTTAAACGCTGATATTACGGCGAAAACCTTTCATGCATTGGCATTATTTATTATCCAACAGTCAACTAAAAAACAACCCAAGATCAGCGAATTAGAAATCAATAGTGAAAAGAGAAGAACACTATTGTTAACGCAGTGGCGTGAGCAGTGTCAGCAGAAAAAAGCACAAGCGAAAGGCTGGCGTGAGTGGTTATCTGAAGAGCTAGCATGGGATATCCCTGATGGGGAGTTTTGGCATGATAAAAAATTAGAAAATCAAGTTGCCGTAAGGTTAGAGCGGTGGATCAGTTTATTAAGAATGCAAGGTGGTAGCCAAAAAACAATGATTGATTCTGTGCCTGCAGAATATACGGATGCATTTAAAAAGTGTTTAAAACTATTAGCACCACTGTTAAAGGCATGGAAAACCGCATTAAAAGAAGAGAATGCCATTGATTTTTCAGGGCTATTACATCAAGCCATTAATCTGATAGAAAAAGGGCGTTTCGTCAGTCCTTGGAAACATATTCTGGTGGATGAATTCCAAGATATTTCACCACTAAGAGCAGCACTATTAAATGCGTTAAAACAACAAAATACACAAACTTCATTATTTGCAGTTGGTGATGACTGGCAAGCTATTTATCGCTTTAGTGGGGCTGAATTATTACTAACAACAGCGTTTCATCAATCTTTTGGTGATGGTGCTGAGTGTGCATTAGATACCACTTATCGTTTTAATTCGACTATAGGTGACGTTGCCAATACATTTATTCAACAAAATCCTAATCAATTAGCTAAGCCTTTAAATAGCTTAACAAAAGGTAATAAAAAAGCTGTTGTATTATTGCCGGATGATCAATTAGAAAGTTTATTAAATAAAATGAGTGGTTATGTCAGTGACGATGAAACGATCCTTTTATTAGCGCGTTATCATTACTTACAACCTGATTTATTGAAAAAGGCGAAAACGCGCTGGCCCAAATTAAAATTACAGTTTATGACTTTTCATGCTTCAAAAGGTCAACAAGCTGATTATGTGATTATATTAGGTTTACAATCGGGTAAAGACGGATTTCCAGCTCCGGCAAGAGAGTCGATTATAGAAACCGCTTTATTACCCCCTGTTGAAGACTATCCTAATGCTGAAGAGCGCCGATTAATGTATGTGGCATTAACAAGAGCAAAAAAACAAGTATGGTTATTATTTAATAAACAACAACCATCTTGTTTTGTGTCAGAATTAAAATCTCAAGGTGTCCCTACGCAAAAAAAACCATAAGGCATTATTTTAAACGTTCTTTTAAATAACCTTCATAGTCGGGAATTTTAATTTTTGACTCTTGTGAAAAAAGAGGGGACGAAATAAGAAAATTAGCCGTCGCACGATTGGTTGCTACGGGAATATTCCAGACTGTTGCTAGGCGTAACAGCGCTTTCACATCTGGATCATGAGGAACGGCATTGAGTGGATCCCAAAAGAAAATAAGAATATCAATTTTCTTTTCTGCGATCATAGCACCAATTTGTTGATCACCTCCCATGGGGCCACTTAACATCTGAGTGACCTCTAATCCTGTATGGTGATTAACCAGATTTCCTGTTGTTCCTGTGGCAAATAACTTATGGTGAGAAAGCTGTTCACTGTTGTTTTTAACCCATTCAAGCAATGAGCTTTTACAGTGATCATGTGCAACTAACGCAATATTTTTTTCTGTGGCGAGTGTGCGGTCAATTTGTTCCATTTGCTACCTTTAAAAATAAATACAGTTATTATTCCAGTTGTCAACATACCTTTTTTTTATCTTACAAGCTATGAGCGGAACAAGATACTATGATGTATCATAAGATTTTCAATCTTCCTGCTGATAACGGAGCATATAAATGGTTGATTCAGAGATTTATGACATTCTAAGAAGTGTCAAAACAATTGCACTGGTTGGTGCAAGTCATAAAGAAGATCGCCCTAGTTATAAAGTCATGAAATTCTTATTAGAGCAAGGCTATGAGGTGATCCCCGTTAATCCGGGTATGGCAGGGGAAACAATATTAGGCCAGCAATGTTATGGTCATTTGCAAGATATTCCTGTGGCGATTGATATGGTAGATGTATTTCGTCAATCAGCAGCAGCGCTCGAGATTGCCAAAGAAGCGATTAAAATTAATGCTAAAGTTTTATGGTTACAGATAGGTGTGATCAATGAAGAAGCAAAAGCATTAGCTGAACAATCGGGGTTGCGTGTGGTTATGGATCGCTGTCCTAAAAAAGAGATAGAAGCCCACGGATTGCCTTGGTAATAGGCAGAGTAAAATCGCCGAAATGTATTCGGCGATTATCATTAAGGTTAAGAATGGAAGAAAATTAGTTTCTTAATCGCGGAGCCTGTAATTGGTTGCGGATTGATTGTGACAACTCATCCATTGAGTCATTATCTAAATGCTCATCTGAGAGTTCATAAGTTATTTGAGCTTCAGCTAAATAGGTATGAACCGGTTGTCCTTCATCATCTTCCATGACAACATGATACCAAGGCGCTGATCGCAAGGTCATATTAGATGCAATATCATCCTCGTTAGGTTGATCAAGGGAATATTCAGCATCCACATCAACAACTACACCTAAATAACCGAGTAGTTTATGTCTAACCTGCTGGCCTATTCCAAATTTGCTGGCGATCATCATTTATCACCTCCGTAAAACCTTGCTTTATTAATTTCTGTATATGAGGGCATAAAGTGAAATTTCAAGGTGTAACAAAATTAAACACGTCGTTATCCAGTGTAAATGCAAACCTCACAAAATCAGATTATCTATTGTATAAAGAAAAGACAACAATCTTATCGGAATTTTTGCGTCACATGTAAGTTTGGAGGGTAGGTAAATGAAGGTTGGTAGAGAATATATTATTCAAGGTCGTGTACAAGGTGTCGGTTTCCGCTTTCATACTTATCAATGGATGAAAAAGCAGCCTATTACGGGTTATGTGTGGAATCGTGATGATGGCAGTGTGGGGATCAGAGCTTTTGCTGAAGAGCAGGTACTGAGAAAAATAGAAGATTGGTTGGCTGCTGGAGGACCAATAGGGAGTAAGATTGTATTCTGGTCGGCAACACCATGCCAATATGAAGAAATGGCAGACTTTTCAATCCGCCATTATGCATCTTAGTATTAAATACATTTGACAGGTTTAGGTAAGCCCGCGAGCTTCGTTGCCTGTTTAGCAGGACCTTTAGGGAATAAGCGGTATAGATAACGGCTATTGCCTTTTTCATCGCCATATTTTTGTGCTAATGCTTTTACTAACATTCGGATCGCCGGTGAGGTATTAAATTCTAAATAAAACTGGCGCACAAAACGGATAATTTCCCAATGTTGCTCTGTGAGTTCAATTTCTTCAAGTTCAGCTAATATTGGCACCATCTCTTCGGTCCATTCATTGCTGTTTTTTAAATAACCGTGACTATCTGTCTCGATTTGTTGTCCGTTAAATACAAACATGTGTTTCTAACCAATCAAAAATAATCATTTAATTTAGCAAAAATAACCGCAATACCCAAGTCTAATGCGTAAATCGTTGATAAATTAAGCTGTTAAATCAAAGGGCGTTTAAAATTACGCCAAACAAGACAATAAGGGCTTTACAATATAAGCGTGGATGTTTATATTGCTCCCCATTGCGGAGGGGTGGCCGAGCGGCTGAAGGCAGCGGTCTTGAAAACCGCCGATGGGAAACCATCCGAGAGTTCGAATCTCTCCTCCTCCGCCATCTCAATGTCTCCTAACATCTCCTGAAGTCTCCTTAACTTCCTTTGAACCACTAAAAACAAATTTCCTAGTCAACAGTTTTATTCATAATTATTTAAATTTCTGTTTGTATAAAGAGTATTGAGCATTATTGTAACCTCTAAATATTTCGAATAGATTATGGTTGAATATATTTACGACTGGGAACACTCAATATGATGATTTATTGTTATGATGACAAAATAAGTGAAATTAAAATAGAACAACTCACCAAATTGTTATATAGATGTGTCCTTGGTGGGGCAAGTGTTGGGTATACTGACGCAGAAACTCAAGTAGATGATATGAGAAATTATTGGCTTAGTGTTAATCACTCATTATCAACAAATACGTTTAAATTAATTACTGCAGTGATTGACGGACAAATAGTCGGTGTTGTTGGTCTTGAATTATGCACTAAACCGAATGGCAAACATCGTGGGGAGATTTGCAAACTATTAGTATCCCCTGATCATAGGCATAAAGGAATAGCACAGCAATTGATGCAAAAGGCTGAACAAATAGCATGGGAGAGAGGGATAACACTTTTAACTTTAGATACCATTACAAAAGGTATGACGGTGAGTCTATATCGCTTTCTTGGTTGGCAAGTTAGTGGTGAAATTCCTGAGTTTGCTCAAGCAGTTGATGGTAAGTTTGAGGCTACAACCATTATGTTTAAACTTAAGCCTGAGAGTAATAGTTAAATAAAAATAAGTTAATATCATTTTGCTATATATGATATTTTTCTAAATACACCAAAATAAGCCCCAGTCCTAGAGCTTATTTTTAAATTAACGATTAAAAAATTTAATTATTAATAATCGTTAATGTACTAAATGATGAATAAGATATTGTATTCATCATTTAGTAGCTTATTAACTCTATTTCCTTTATAGAATGAGATAGTGACTGCTTTAATTGTTGATTAATTTTTAATTTACCAACCACAAACATTGGCTTCTTCATCCATATCATAACCACGGACGATATTGATTAAATCTTTAACCATTAGACTCGCCATATCAGGATCAAGTAAATCTTTTATCTCGCATTCTTTATCCACTGAAACACCATTATTTTTATTGGTGAGCGTTAAAGTCAGCGCTTGGGCTGAGAGATCTATTTTGCCCTTTAATTCGTTAGTTAATAACAAAATTTCTTTAGCGGCAACATCAGGAATATAAAGTATCTTAGGATTAAGGAAGATTTTCTCTACTTTATCATTACTGTTATCACAAATAAGTGTCAATAAATAACCTTTATTATCATTTTCCGTAGTCATTTTTAACCTTCAGCAAGTATTTTGGGGTCAACATAAAAGTCGATATTAAACACGGTGTCTTCAGTTTGTGCTTCAATTCTGTGCCAAGTTTCTGGTGGAAATACACCAAACTCACCCTCCTTAATCACTAAGGTTTCGGTAGGCTTTGGGCTATATTGATCGGTATAGGCATAATAAATAATAGTGCCTTGCATCACGGATAATCTAGGGTATACCCCTTGCTGGGTGCCTTTGTCTAAATGTCTCTCCCAGATTGATTTAGGGGCTGTCTCCCTTGTCCAAAAAGGCGTTGTTCGTATATGAATATAGTTTGTGGGAATAATGATACGTTTCATTGCTTCTCCCTTATTATTGCCAGTTATTTTGTTGCTTTTTATCTTAGTGAAAATAAAAAACAGAGATAAATCACCTGATAAATTATTTCTTCTTTGACCAAAATTTACCGCCAATAAAGAAGTATTTCAAATGCAAT
>NZ_CAWPAV010000149.1:0-22209 GCF_963885725.1 Proteus sp. G4380 | reverse complement strand
ATTCAAAGATAACAATAAAAAATAACTATAAATATTCTTCTCTAATTAAAAATTAGCATTACAACTTATAATGTTAATATTTTTTTAACTCACAAAAAAAATGCGTATTATTACCTATTAACAATGCTAAGATATATTGCTAGCTTCGTTTAAAATGCATTATTAATAAACAATAATAAGAAGGACTCCATTATGGAAAAATCCCGCACAACATTAGACCAATGGATCACCTTACAAGCTGTTGTTGATTACGGTGGCTTTGCTCAAGCCGCTGATGTGTTACATAGGACTCAATCATCAATTAGCTATACTATCAATAAGTTAGAACAAACCTTGGGTATAGAAATACTTTCTTTAGAAAAAAGACGCGCAGTATTAACTACTGAGGGAGAACTATTGCTAACACTTTCTCGAGAAGTGACAGAAAAAGCATTATCTCTAGAAAAAAAGGCAAAAAATATCAAATTTAACAATAAGTTAAGAATTAACGTACTAATTGACCCAATGTATGTCGCTGATCTTTTTTTAAATAAAATCTCACAATTTATTAAGCAGAATAAACAGTATGATATTAATATTTATAGGAATTCTCTCAGCAAATCAGAAATTTTAGCGCAAAAAGAATATGATTTAATTGTGTCACCTTATTATATTAAATCACTGCAACCTATTGTTTTAGAAAGCATTAAAACCGCCTTAGTAACACATCCAGATAGCCCATTACAGAAACTACAAGATGAGGAATTATTGCAGGAATTACAAAAACATAGCTGTATTTCTCTTTCTCCTGATTCACCCGATACTGATAATCAGGCCCAAGTCATTCAAGTTGGCTCTGTAGAGACAGCAATTAGCTTAATTCAGCATGGTTTAGGTTATGCACGTCTCCCCCTTATTTTTATTCAAGATGAATTGAATAAAAAAACAATAAAACAATTAATAACGCATAAAAAAGAGAAGGAATATAAATTCTATTTATATTTGAATAAAAATTCATTTATTAATGAAAACTTGCAAAGTTTATTATCAACAATTAGCTATTCAACAAATATCTAAAAACTTTTAATAAAAAATCATTTTAATTAAATTACGACATATTAAATAATTTGATGTAAGAACAAAAAAACTCATGTAAATGTTTATTAACTTAAAAAATTAGCAGTGTTATATTTTATCGGCATACTGTCTATGCAAATAAATTTATACACATATATACTTATAAATAGATTAAAAAGTAAGTTCGCTTACTTTTTATATAGGACCGATCATGAGCAAATTAAATAAATCACTCTGTGCATTAGGAGTGACTCTTTCTATATTCTCAGCACCTGCTGCTTTAGCATCAGGCACAATTAACTTTACGGGAGAAATAACCGATCAAGCATGTACTGTTGATGGCTCTTCTAAAAACTTAACCGTCGACTTAGGCAAAGTTTCTTCTAAAAGCTTAGCAACCAAAGGGGAAGTTGCTGGCCTGAAAGATTTTACCATTAAATTAATCGACTGCCCTGTTGATACCACGGTAGCCGTACGTTTTGGCGGTACTCGTGATGCAAGCGACAGAGATATCTTAGCTATAGATCAAGTTTCTGGTGGCGCAACTAACGTAGGTATCGCGTTATTTGAGAAAGATGCTGTTTCCCAAATCAAACTGTATGACGATTCACAAGATGTACAGATCACAGGTACGGAAATTAACCTAGACTACGTTGCTCGTTATAAAGCAACTGATGCGGCAACACCAGGCCCTGCCAATGGCTCTGCTGTATATAGCATCCAATATAAATAATAAATGATAAATATGAGGGTAATCACCATTACCCTCTCACCTCTCCTCAAACTTATGGCCACTTATGAAAAAGAATATTTCCCTAATATTATTTTTACTATTTTCCCTCATAACGGCTAGCCAAGCTGCTGGAATAAGTGTGGGAGGAACACGTTTTGTCTATGACGATAATCTACGTGAAATCAGTATTCCAATTATGAATACGGATAAGGAAAAACCCTATTTAATTCAAAGTTGGGTTTCAGCTTATCAAGGTGATGAAAAAACACCTTTTATTGCAACACCTCCACTATTTCGTATTGAGCCAGATAGTTCAGGCACGGCGCGAATTTCATATACCGGAGCACCTTTGGCATCAAACCAAGAAGTGGTTTATTGGCTCAATATCAAATCCATTCCACCGATGGAAAAAAGTCCAGAGAATCAACTCCAATTAGTGATTAACTCTCAATTTAAATTGTTTCTCCGTGCCCATGATATTGAACCACTTGATTTTGATAAGGTGAAATTATCTAAACAAAATAAAGGGTTAGTAATAAATAACGATACGCCGTATCACCTGACAATTAAACATATCTTAGTGGGTGATAAACGCTACCCATTTAATGATTTTGTTAATCCTCACCAAGAAGTGGTCTTGCTAAAAGAAAATCATATTCCGCAGAAAGTTACCGTTCAATTTATCAATGATTACGGTGCGACTGTAGATAAAGTATTAAATTAAGAGTATACGGCGATGACTTTTTCTATGATAGCAGTATCTACAAAACGATTACCCATCAACATGGCAGATAATCTTTATCGTCGTGGAGTGTTAGCTATTGCTATCACGACTGTTTTATTCCCTTATACTGTTCTTGCTGAAGATATTTTTAATCCTGAAGCACTTAATTTAGGTATCGAAAATCACGTTGCAGATATTAACAGTCTGAATTACCTGTCCTATGCAGGAGGACAACTTCCTGGTGTCTATTCTGTCGATATTTATCTTAACGATAAACTTATCGATAATCGTCAAATTCGTTTTATTTTTGATGACGATAAAAAAGTGCTGGCGCCTGAAATCAGTAAACAGGATTTACTCAATTGGGGAGTCAAAGGGTCCGTTACAGACGCGTTTAGCCAACAACCTGATAGTAGTAAAATAACGGATATTGCTCGTGTTATTCCTAATGCTACATATAAATATGATTTTTCACGTGCGCGATTATCATTTTCGATCCCACAAATTGCATTATATAACTATGGGCAAGGTTATATATCCCCCACAGAATGGAATGATGGGATTAATGCAGCCTTTATTAATTACACCTATCGTCAGAATAAATATTGGTATCGAGACCAAAAAGACAGTGACAATATCTTTTTAGGATTACGCAGTGGTATTAATCTAGGCGCTTGGCGTGTACGTAATCACAGCACTTACAACAAAAATAGTGATAACGCCGCAGAATGGAACAGTCTACAAACTTACGTTGAACGCGATATCCGCCGTTTAAAAAGTCGATTAACACTAGGTGAAACCGCATCAAGTAATGATGTGTTAGAAAGTGTTCCTTATCGTGGTATTAAATTAGCCTCAGATGAAAGCATGTTGCCACAAAGTCAGCGTGGCTTTGCTCCTGTTGTAAGAGGAATTGCACAAAGCAACGCAATGGTGACTATTCGCCAAAATAATAGTGTTATTTATCAAACCTCTGTTCCTCCCGGTGAATTTGAAATATCAGATCTCTATCCCACCTCTTATAGTGGTGATTTACAAGTGACTGTTGAAGAAGCTGATGGGAGCAAACGTACATTTTCCCAACCCTTCTCTGCAGTCCCCATGATGCAACGAGCTGGGAACTTAAAATATAGTCTCGACTTGGGGAAATATAATGCTGATAGCGCAGAGCGAAAACCGACCTTTTTACAAGCTTCTGCCATTTACGGCTTACCTTATAATTTTTCCCTTTATGGAGGTACGCTACTTTCAGCAGATTATCAAGCTTATGCGATAGGTGCCGGCGTAAATATGGGTTATTTAGGGGCGATTTCAGCCGATATAACTCATGCAAATACCACGCTTATCGATAACCATAAAGCACAAGGGCAATCTTATCGTGTCCAGTATTCAAAATATTTACCGGATACCAAAACAGGATTTTCATTAGCGTCTTATCGCTACTCAACTAAAGATTATTATGATTTTTCAACCACGAATGAACGCTTTTCACAGCTTTATCGTAAGAAAAAACAGTTTCAGATCTCAGTATCGCAAGCATTAGGAGAGCTTGGTTACCTCTCTTTAAATGGTTATCAGCAATACTATTGGTATCAAGATAGAGTCGATCGCAATATCAACCTAAGCTTTAACTCTAATTATCGCTCACTCAGTTATAGTATTTCTTATGCCTATAATAAACGGCAAGAAAGTGAATTAACCGATCAAATTTTATCGATTAACTTTAACCTGCCGTTCAATATGACCAGCAATAACAATTGGTTAAGTTATCGTTATAACACCAGTAAACAAGGTGATTCGATAAGTTCTGTAAGTTTAAGTGGTACTCGTCTCGAAGATAACAATCTTCAGTATGATATTTCGCAAAACTATAACCATACTCGCCAAGAATATAGCGGTGCTATCAATGGTAGTTATAGTGCTTCGGGCGGCGAAATCAGTGCTGGTTATAACTATGATAAACGTTTCCAGTCAGTGAATTGGGGAGCAACTGGCGCGTTATTAATCCATCAAGATGGAATAACCCCATCTCGCACTATCTATGACTCCGCTATTTTAATCAAAGCGGAAGATATTGATCATTTGAAAATTAGCAGTGCACAAAGTTTATATACCAATGCTCAAGGTTATGCCGTTATCCCTAACGTTTCCCGTTATGAACGCAATAGAGTAACGGTTGATCCCGCTTCCTTAAAGGGAAACAACGATGTGGAACTCACTTCAACAACAGTGATCCCAACGAAAGGCGCGATTGTTTTAGCCGATTTTAAAGCTCGCAAGGGTGCAAGAGTATTAGTGAACCTCTCTTATAACGGTAAACCTTTACCATTCGGTAGCCAAGTTGAAATTAGCCAAGATGGACAAGTGATTTCCAGTGGGATTGTGGCTAATGATGGTGAGGTTTTCCTAAATGGTGTACCTGCAAGTAGTCAACTACAAGCCAAATGGGGGAATAGTGCTACCGAACAGTGCCAAGCAACATTAAACGCCGATCTATCGCTCGAGAAAATTCAATTTTTACAACTGGACTGCAGATAGGTGATAAATATGAATAAATATATAACTTTGGGTTGTCTGTCTGCACTTTTGTATACATCAACCGCTTTTGCTGAATATCGTGCCGATACAACCACTAGAACGGTGAGTTATAACAATCCAATTTATGTTTCAAGAACCGCGCCTATTTTAACAGAGCTGGCAACGATTGACTTAGGCACTATGTATGGCTGGACTTGGTGGAATATCACAGGCCCAGTACAGGCGGGGATCTACTTGCCCGGCTATATTTCAGCTTCCAGCCCTAAAGTAGGCAGTGCCTATGTGCGTGAATTAGGGACTAGTGGTATCGGTTATACCCTACACGGGACTATTACTGTCGGTTGCACCGGTTCTGCTTATGTCGATGGACTATATAATGTTGATGGCAACTACAGTAATCGCCTTATTTGCACAAGTAACTTAAACCGTAGTAGTTATACCGCTTCTTTAAAAATGACGTTATATAAACTGCGTAACAATATCAAATCACAAACCATTCCAAGCACATGGGTTGCTATGCTGATTTTGTATCACAATGGGGGATTTATCACCAGTGACAATACTGGCCGTACTGAACCAAAGGTTTACCTTAATCCCCTTAATATTGTTTCCAGTGGCTGTGAAGTTATCAATAATAATATTAATGTTCCTTTAGGCTCTGTGGCAAAATCGAGCTTTAATGGTGTTGGCTCTGTTAGCCCTGATAGTCTACAAGATGTGAATATCGATTTAGATTGTGATCCCGTTTCACCCATTAAGATAAAATTCGATGGCACCCCTGATGCTAGCCAAACCGCCGGCACGATTAGCCTTAATAATGCTAATGATAGCAATACAGCCAAAGGCTATGGCATTCAGGTGAAATACCAAAACCAACCCATTGAGTTAGGAAAATTGATAACGGTGAGCGAAAAGAATAACAGTGGTAATTTTTCTATTCCTTTAGAAGCGGGTTATATACAAACTTCTGAGACTACCACCGCAGGCAAAGCTGATGGAACACTGCAATTTACCCTGCAATATCATTAAGTAAATTGCGCTCTTAAACTAAAAGGCGGAAGTATTATCCGCCTTTTAATTTATCCCATTGGTTGTGATTAAACCTGATACAACTTACGTAAATAGTGTGCAACAGCATCATCAACATTTGAGCCAATCACTTCCATATCCGGTAATAGATCTTTTAGTAGCTGGTGGGCATTTTGCATAATGCAGCCTTTACCCGCCATCTGTAGCATCTCTTTATCATTCATACCATCACCAAATGCAATGGCATCTTTTACTGAATGTTGCATCAACTTAGCGACTTTTTGTAGTGCCTCTCCTTTTGATACCCCACCCGCCATAATTTCTAGGCAATTACGCAACGAAAAACTTGCGTTAATTTTATTGCCCCAACGTTGATTAATTTTCTTTTCTAACTCAACTAACAATTCATGATCTTCTGAGGTAAAAAAGACTTTGCACACCTGCGTTGTTGGGAAGCCTGTTTTCTCAAATAGACGGTAATTAAATACCGATTCTTTAAAAAATTCTTTTAATTCAGGCGTTTCTTTATTGATATACCAGTCATCACTGCTATAAATATTCGTTGCAATATCTGGGTGATCAAACACCATTAGGGCTAAGTCATAAACGATTTCAGGTTCAAGATCTTGACTGAAAATAAGAGTGCCTTGCGTATTGTGTACTCGAGCCCCATTTGAAGTGATCATATACGCGTCAATACCAAGCCCATCACGAATTTGTGCCACATCGATATGATGACGTCCTGTGGCAAACACAAAATGGATCCCTTTTTCAATAAGCAGATGTAACGTTTCTTTGGTATAGGGAGTTAATAAGTGGTTAGGTGATAACAAGGTGCCATCAAGATCAGAAGCAACTATCGAATACATACACATTCCTGATTAAAATAAATGCTTATCATAAAACTCACAGATTTCAATTAATGCTTGTGAGCGTAGCTTATCTATTTCGAACAAGATTTCATGGTGCGCACCTTCAATCACAAGTGGCAATTTTTGCTTTTCTTCTCTTGTTCTGGACTGACTATAACCATCACAGAAAGCCCTTACTCCCCGATTATCCACCACTTTATCTAGCTCAGCTTCAAGTACTAGCAAAGGGGTGTTAATCTCTTTTGCATGTTCAATCAGCCAATCCCCCGTTTCTAGGCTCTCTTTCATCCAATGATAGGTCGGCCCACCTAAACGTAATTGAGGGAAATCGGCATAGTAACGTAAGTATCGACGATACCTTTCATGGCTATGAGTCAATACATTCAAGATAAATGGCAAAGGAAACCATTTGCCCGTTGATACCGCGTAATTATTTCGTTCTGAAACACTTTGTTCTGCACGGTTAACTAAAAAATTAGCCACCCAGCGTGGTATTGGTAAATTAATCCCAAACATCGGCGCACACAGTGCGGCGGCTTGGAAAATATCAGGTTTACGTAATAGGTAGCTGGCTAAAATAGCGCCGCCCATCGAATGGGCTAACGCAAAATAGTGCTGATAGTGATAAGGCAAAACGATAGTATCAATAAATGTCGATAAATCATCGACATAATCACTGAATTTTTCTACGTGGCCTTTTTGCGGATCATCTAATAAGCGCCCTGATAATCCTTGCCCCCGATGATCGAGAAGAAAAATATCATAACCAAGATGATAAAAATCGAAGGCCACTTCAGGATATTTTACATAACTTTCACTACGACCAGAGCAGATCACCAACGCTTTTTTGTGTGATGAAGAGCGCCAATGAGCATAGCGAATGCTCACGCCATCGACTCCGGTAAATTCGCCTTCCTGTCGTTGGTTCCAAAAGTCCAATAAGATACCATTCGTAAAAGCAGAGAATTGCTTTTCACGAGATAACCACATGTGCTGAAAAAGTGTGGTTGTCATTCGGCTCCTCCTCGTTGGCGCTATTCGAACCCCTCAATATGATCACGGATAAGTGTCATAAATGCTGGCCCAAATCGTTCTAGTTTTCGTTGTCCTACCCCATTGATCAACAACAATTCATCAGGGCAGACAGGGCATTGTTCCGCCATTTCAATCAGTGTGACATCATTAAATACCACAAAGGGTGGAATATTTTCTTCATCAGCAATAGATTTACGTAATTTGCGTAGTTTCGCAAATAATTTCCTATCGTACTGTCGATGACTATTTTTTGTTTGCTGATAACGGCTTTTTGTTGGGCTTAATAGTCGTGGTACTGCCAAGGGTAATGACACCTCACCACGCAATATCGGTCGAGCTATCTCAGTCAATTGTAATGCAGAACGATGAACGATATTTTGCGCAACCATACCTAAATGGATCAATTGGCGGATCACACTCATCCAATATTCATGGCTATGGGCTTTACCAATACCATAAACTGGCAATTTGTCATGACCATTATCGCGAATGCGTTGATTATTGGCACCGCGTAAAATTTCAACAATATAACCAATACCAAAACGTTGTCCGGTACGATAGATGCAAGATAACGCTTTTTGTGCATCCACTAACCCATCATATTGTTTAGGTGGATCAAGGCAAATATCGCAGTTACCACAAGCTTGTTGGCGGTGTTCACCAAAGTAATTAAGTAACACTAAACGTCGACAAGTTTGTGCTTCGGCAAAAGCCCCCATGGCATTTAATTTATGGGATTCAATCGCTTTTTGTTCACTTTCTGGCTTCTCATCTAAACAACGACGTAGCCAAGCCATATCCGCGGGATCATAAAACAGTACCGCTTGTGCAGGTAAACCATCGCGTCCTGCGCGTCCCGTTTCTTGATAGTAAGATTCAATATTACGCGGAATATCAAAATGAACCACAAAACGTACATTGGGTTTATTAATTCCCATACCGAAAGCGACCGTTGCGACCACAATCTGCAAATCATCGCGTTGAAAAGCATCTTGCACTTTCGCTCGTGTGGCAATATCCATACCCGCATGATAAGCCGCGATACTTAATCCTCGCTTGCCTAGTCGTTCAGCGGTCTCTTCTACTTTGCTGCGACTATTACAATAGATAATGCCTGATTTTCCTTTCTGCCCACGAATAAACAGCCAAAGTTGATCGAGCGGTTTATATTTTTCAACTAAAGTATAACGAATATTTGGGCGGTCAAAACTGCTAATATGAACTAAAGGAGTGCGTAACGCGAGCTGATTAATAATGTCATGACGTGTTGTATTATCAGCCGTCGCCGTTAACGCAATAATAGGGACATCAGGAAGATACTGTCTTAATAAGCCAATTCCTCGGTATTCAGGGCGAAAATCATGACCCCATTGAGAAATACAGTGTGCTTCATCCACCGCTAATAAAGCAGGCTGCCATTGCACTAAATGGTGAAGAAAACTCTCCATCATTAGGCGTTCAGGTGCAATATATAACAGTTTTATTTCACCCCGTTGACAACGCATTTGTACTTGCAGTTGTTCATCTCGGCTTTGAGTTGAATTAAGAAATGCCGCGTCAATACCATGTAAGCAGAGTTGATCAACTTGATCTTTCATTAGAGAAATCAACGGAGAAACAACTACGGTTAAGCCATCAAGCAAAAGAGCAGGAATTTGATAGCAAAGTGATTTTCCCCCTCCCGTCGGCATGACGACTAAACAATCGCGCCCGGTGATAATGGTATCAATAATCTCTTGCTGGCCTGGTCGAAATTGCTGATAACCAAAGGTTTCGCGCAAAATAACCTGAGCTGATGGCATTGAATTAAGAACTTCTGCTGTGGACACGCCATTCCTCTGAAAAGCTGGTAAGAAAGATAATGAGGAGTAAAAGAAAAGGCACCAGTATAAAGGTGCCATCACCACTTGTCGTGTTATGCTACCCTAGAATGAAGAAAATTACAGCATATCATTGAGCATAACGCCGACACCGATACGAGTTTGACGGAAATTATAATCAATCATCGACTCCCCATACCCACTAAATAGTTGGGTATAAAAGCGTACATGCTTGGTAATAGGATAGCTCCAGCCTAGCTCAGCAGCACCGTATCCGCTACTCCAGTTATAACGCCCTGTTAAAGTAAACGTACTTTCGCCTAAACGATAACCCGCTTTTAAGCGGTAATATCCCATATAGCGATTAATATCGGGATTATCATCATTTTTAGCACTTTCATTAAAACGGTACCAAGGTTTCAGATCGAGTTGGAAATTACCTTTTTGCGCCATAAAACGTGCATAAACACGATTCCAACTTCGTGAAGTAGGCTCTGCGCGGCCATTCGATTCATGGTTAAATCCCGTTTCAATTTCTCTTAATGTCCAACCGGCAAATTGATAATCCGTCGCCCAACCTAAAAATAGTTGTGGTTCATAGTTGGTTTCACGAAACGGCGCAGACTCTTTTTTATTACTTAGCTGCCACCAAGAGCGTTGCGTATAGGAAGCCGCTAATACAGAATTTTCCCCGGCAATGCCACGCCACAGCGGGAATGCAAGACTTATCTGAAATTTAACTTCATCTTTTTTAGCCTTATGACCCCAATCATAACTAGCAATCGCCTCTTTATTCATATCGGAGGTTTTTGTGTAAATAATATAATTAGATTCATAAGGGTAAAGTACAAAGGGTGAATCATACTCTTGTAATAGACCGGAAATAATACTGCCCTGAACCAACGGTGTTGGAGATGATACAGGTGATATCTCCGCCGCCACTCCCCATACAGGGTAGGTTAAAATCACCGTGAGTAAAGAACGGATGTAACGCATAGTTAATTATCCTGTATTATTAGTGAACAATATAAAAGATAGCACTTAATATTTGTCGTGAGCGCTTATATATCAGCTTTATTCGCGTTAGGCGTCCATATTTTACACGTTATTTCCATTAAATCTCATATATTTTCTCGACACTCTATTAATCGGATGAATGGGAAATTACCTTTTTGTCATCTATTATTAACAAAACATTAACCTAATAATAAAATGTCGAGGAACTTTAAAATGGAGAAAATATTAACACTGGAAGAAGCACAAGCGTTGATTGGACATGTTTTTGTCTATCAAATGCCTTTTAATCAACTGATAGGTTTAGAATTAATTCGCTTCGAACAAGATTATGCTGAGATCCAATTTCGCTACCAAGACAAACTGGTTGGCAATATCGCACAACGCATTTTACATGGTGGCATGATAGCCTCTGTGTTAGACGTAAGTGCAGGTTTAGTCTGTGTAGGTAATGCCCTAACACGTCTAGCCCCTATATCCCAAGAGCAACTCGAACAAAAACTGGCAAAAATGGGCACTATCGATCTACGTGTTGATTATTTACGCCCAGGGCGAGGGGAATGTTTTACCGCAAGTAGTCATATACTACGTAGTGGTAATAAAGTTTCTGTGGCAAGGGTTGAATTACACAATGAAAAACAAGTTCATATCGCCAGCGGCACAGCAACTTATATTGTTGGCTGATGCGACTTATCCATTATCTTGGGTAGATTAATATTAATTACTTGTAAAAAAACATGCCTAATGACACATTAGATAATGTCATTGGGTATGATAACCCCGTCACATATTTCATTTCCATCAATACCAGAGATAGCATGAGCCAGAAAAACACTTTAAAAGGCGTTTTATGTGCCCTAGGCGCCTATTTGATCTGGGGTATTGCCCCTGTCTATTTTAAAAGCATTCAAGAAGTGCCCGCAGAAGAGATCTTAACACACCGTATTTTATGGTCATTCTTCTTTATGTTGCTTTTAATGTCGATCACTCGCCATTGGCCCTATTTACGCCAACTTGTTCGTCAGCCCAAAAAAGTACTAATGTTAGCACTTACTGCGGTGATTATTGCCAGTAACTGGCTTATCTATATATGGGCGGTTAACCACGGATTTATGTTAGAAGCCAGTCTTGGTTACTTTATTAATCCATTAGTTAATGTGTTATTCGGTATGATTTTTTTAGGCGAGCGCTTTCGCCGTATGCAATGGTTCGCCGTAAGCTTAGCCTTTACTGGCGTCTTTATCCAATTATGGCAATTCGGCTCTGTACCTGTTATCGGCCTTAGTTTAGCAGTCACATTCGGCCTATATGGACTATTACGTAAAAAACTTGGGGTAGATGCACAAACGGGTATGACAATAGAAACACTGTGGCTGTTTCCTGTTGCTTTAGTTTATATCCTCTTTTTTACCCATTCACCCACCAGCAATATGTTAGAAAATAGCTGGTCGCTAAATACATTACTGATTGCTGCAGGGGTTATCACCACCGTACCCTTACTGCTCTTTACCGAAGCAGCTCAACATTTGCGTCTATCTACCCTAGGATTTTTCCAGTATATAGGACCCACATTGATGTTTATTCTCGCCACTATGGTGTATGGAGAACAAATCGATGCGGAGCGTTTAGTGACCTTTGGGTTTATTTGGGTCGCCCTTATCTTATTTACTTTAGATGCACTCTACACTCAGCAACGTTTAAGACGAAGTTAGCACATACTTACTATTGAGCTAAATTATCAATACTAATGAAAGCGCCAGAAAGATACCCCTTTCTGGCAGGGCTTGAGTGCTCTTCTTTTGTATTACAACCCATTGCTATCGCTTCTATACGGCGTTGTGAGCGTCTAAAGAATGTTGATGTAGAATTAGTTGCAATACGGATAGCACCGATCACCCCACTTAAATAGAGATTCATGCGCGGCACAAAATCACGTTGATGTCGTAATAATCGACAATAGAGATCTTCTTCAAACGGGTTGGCAGGAGCACTAGGATGGTAAGTATCAAAACGCTGCTCATAAATAGGCTCCACAGGGGGCATTTTATCAACAGAGAAATCCTCAGCGATTTTTGTCACAGGCTTAATTGGATAATAAGTATCAAATAATACAGAAGTAATTTTCATCAGCTAACTCCGTTAAAATAATCTGTAACGGAATTATTAATTCGGTTAATTATATGTTCATTAAAAAAAACACCCTTAACTATCTTCTAGATTAGTAAGGGTGTTTTTTTATATTGCTCTCTTTTAAAAAATTAACAGTGTCAATAAATAGCCAATCACTCTAATCGTGCAAAAGCAGCAACCAACCACTTAATACCTTCACCATTAAAGGCTATTTGTAATCGGCAGTGTTCACCGCTACCTTCGATATTAATAATAGTACCTTCACCAAATTTAGGGTGTTTAACCCGTTGACCAAGGGAGTAACCTGTATCATTACTAACAATCGGTGTACCTAAACGATGATGATTCACGGGACGTGAAACCGTCGCCCGTAACCGTACTTCTTCAACACACTCTTTTGGTAACTCGCCAATAAAGCGCGAAGGTCGATGGCTCACTTCTTTACCATATAAACGGCGGTTTTCAGCGTAAGTAAGTGTTAACTTTTTCATGGCACGCGTCACGCCAACATAAGCTAGCCGACGCTCTTCTTCTAAGCGCCCACCTTCATCCAAGGACATCTGGCTTGGGAACATGCCTTCTTCAACCCCGACAATAAACACTTGTGAGAACTCTAGCCCTTTCGCCGAGTGCAGTGTCATCAATTGAACAGCATCTTGATACGCATCAGCCTGTCCTTCTCCTGATTCTAATGCCGCATGAGAGAGAAAAGCTTGCAATGGCATTAAATCTTCGTCTTCATCTTGATAGCTAAATTGACGAGTCGCCGTCACCAGCTCTTCCAAGTTTTCAATCCGCGCTTGTGCTTTTTCACCCTTTTCCTGCTCATACATCGCTTTTAAGCCAGAATCGCGAATAATACGGTCTGTTTGCACATGCAACGGCATATCCACTGTTTCATTTGCTAACGTCTCAATTAATTCTAAAAAGCGCGCAATTGCCGCAATAGCCCGGCCTGCTAGCATTTTATGCTCGATAACCTGTAATGCACTTTCCCATAATGTGATTTGGTTATCTCTAGCTACTTGGCGAACCACATCTAAGGTTCTATCACCAATTCCACGCGTTGGCGTATTCACAACACGTTCAAAAGAAGCATCATCGTGACGATTCGCTGTTAAACGCATATAAGAGAGGGCATCTTTGATCTCTTGACGCTCGAAGAAACGCTGTCCACCATAAATACGATAAGGCATATTCGCTTGTAATAGCGCTTCTTCCATGATGCGCGATTGGGCATTACTACGATAAAGAATGGCACAATCTGCAAGGGCGCCTCCCTCTTCATGCCAACGCTTAATACGCCCTACTACATAACGCGCTTCATCTAGGTCGTTAAATGCACAATAGAGTGAAATCGGCTCGCCTTCAGCCCCTTCTGTCCATAGGTTTTTACCTAAACGATCGCTATTATTAGCAATTAAGGCATTAGCGGCTTTTAGAATATTACTGGTGGAGCGATAATTTTGCTCTAAGCGGATGGTTTCAGCGCCGGGAAATTCATTTAAAAAGTTTTGAATATTTTCAACTTGAGCCCCACGCCAACCGTAAATAGATTGATCATCATCACCGACTATCATCACCTTACCAGTCTGTCCTGCCAACATCCTGATCCAAGCATATTGAATACGGTTAGTGTCTTGGAATTCATCCACTAAGATATTGGTAAAACGGTGTTGATAGTGTTCTAGGATTTGTGGTTTATTCAGCCACAACTCATGGGCACGTAATAACAACTCTGCAAAGTCCACTAAGCCTGCACGATCACAAGCTTCTTGATAAGCTTGATAGACTTTTAACCATGTGGTTTCCACGGGGTTACCATAGGTCTGAATATGTTGTGGGCGGAGTCCTTCATCTTTCTTTCCATTGATATACCACATACCTTGACGAGGAGGCCATTGCTTATCATCGAGAGCCATGGATTTTACGATACGACGAATTAAACGGTATTGATCATCACTATCAATGATTTGGAAGTCTTGAGGTAAACCAGCATCAAGATAATGCGCCCGTAATAAACGATGGGCGAGACTATGGAAAGTACCTATCCACATTCCCCCTTGACTAGTACCAATCAAGTCCTCAATACGATGACGCATTTCTGCCGCAGCTTTATTAGTAAATGTTACCGCCATAATGGAAAAAGGAGAGGCTTGTTCAACAGATAATAACCAAGCAATGCGATGTACTAATACACGTGTTTTACCACTACCAGCACCTGCAAGTACCAGCATATTTACACGCGGTGCTGCAACGGCTTCGCGCTGTTTATCGTTAAGGCCTTCGAGCAGATATGAGACGTCCATAATTACCAATCATTGAGTGAAGAGAAATACTGTGGATATATACAGAAGTTAGTTTATTAAGCAACAAACTAACAGGATTTTACGCCCGATGCAAAACTATGCCCACTGAAAAGTGGATAAAGACCTGCACAGAGCGCGTCTATGACTAAATTAATTCAACCAGTTTAGCTAATTCAGTGATCTCAATATGAGGCATAACACGCGTTTCACCTTCGGTAAACAAACTGCGATTATCTAAATTAATCCAACACGCCTGTAATCCACTTTTAACCGCGCCTTCTACATCCGTCACTAGATGATCGCCTACATGCAAAATATTCTGATGAGGGAGTTTAAGTAACGAAGCCGCCTTATCAAACATATCAGGATAAGGCTTAGAGCGCCCATCAGGCCCTGCCTTTAAAATATGTGTAAAGTATTGCCCCAACCCACAGCTTAATGGATTAGCATTACCATTAGTAATAGCGATTAATGGGATTTTTTCCGCCAGTTGTGTCAACACGTGATGGGTATTATTAGGGACATTAATACGGCTACGCCAATAAGCAAAATGAGCCATAATTTCATCAGCACCTTGCTGTGCTTTAGTTTCACTATAGCCATAGTCTAACAACATATTTTTAGCCGCTAACCAACGCCACTGAGTGATATCGTGAAAAATATCAGGATTATTTTCTAATAGTGGCTGTTTGTAAGCATCTACATCATGTTCAGTAAAATGGTGAAAACGCTCATCATACTGACGGATAAACGCTAAGGTCTCTTCTTCTGTTTTATTCATCACAGGAACATTGTCATACAGCGTATCGTCTAAATCAAAAGTCATCGCTGCAATCGGCATCAGAGTGCGATAAAAGTGCATTATGATTTTTCTCTCTTAGCTCTTGGATGAGCAGCATCATAGACTTTCGCTAAATGCTGAAAATCTAAGTGAGTATAAACTTGTGTGGTTGATAAATTAGCGTGGCCTAATAGCTCTTGTACTGCTCGCAAATCACCACTTGATTCAAGTAAATGAGTGGCAAAAGAGTGGCGCAGTTTATGAGGATTAACATGGCTACTGAGTCCTTGTTTCACCCCCCAAAGTTCAAAACGTTTTTGCACACTGCGAACAGATAATCGTTTACCGCTTTTCGTTGAGATAAAAACCGCGGTGTCCTCAGGAGAATACAGCTCCCGCATGGCAAACCAATGCTGTAACCACTCTACGGCTTTTCTTCCCAAGGGAACTTTACGCTCTTTACTGCCTTTACCTAATACTCGGACTTCGCCTTCTTGGAGATCAATATCATTGATATTTAAGTTAGTCAGTTCAGATAAACGTAATCCAGCGCCATACATCACTTCCAGCATCGTTCTATCCCTTACAGAGAGGGGATCTTTTAAGTCGATATTCATCAACTGACTGACTTCATCAACATCCATATTTTTAGGCAAGTGACGACCTGATTTGGGTGTTCGAACCCCTTTGGCGGGGTTTACTGCTAACATTCCTTGAGAAACTTGCCAATCAAGGAAGCTACGCAATGCTGAAAAGCGCAATGCTAAACTTGCAGGTTGTAATCCACTGCGATGGCTTTTAGCCAATAACATACGCACATGTTGGCTTTCTAGTAACGACCATTGGTTGATTTTTATTGCAACCATCATTTGTGCAATGGTCATTAATTGTCGCTGGTAATTTTCTACCGTTACCGGACTTAATCGCCGTTCAACTTCGATATAACTTAAGAAGCTATCAATGGCTAATGAGAGTGTTTCAGGGACGTCAATAATTTGGCTCATTGTCTTGCGATCCAGCGAGTTAATAACTCAGGTAATATCTGTGCGAGTTTATCCAACATTGCCGTTCCCATACCTTCTTGAAAATGTTGGCTATCTCGACTATTAAAAATGATCACCCCTAAATCGCCATAATGCCCTAATAATGAGAGTGCCACAGAGCCAGAACGACGAACATTAGGCATTAATAACATGATTTCTTGGCCATTTAATGGCCCCAAATAGTGATTATTATCGCCCATACGCTGAATACGGAAATGCTCAAATGTTTGACGAGATAGTGCGAGTGTTTGAGCATCTAAAGGAGGTTGTAATTGCCAACGATCGGTGAAAAGACGCAGTTGTACTGAGTAAAGCCCTAACTCCTTCGCCCAAAGATTTAACCGTTCCAGCATTTCCTTTAATGAATTACAGCGGGATAACTCAGAGATAAGCCTTAGTAATTGGCTAAATAGAGATTCATTTTCTGCAGCTTGCTCAATCAACAAACGCATATCCTCTTCAAGATAATGGATACGTGTTCGCTGACGTGACATTATCCACTCAACTAATGAGATACTCCCTCTTACTGGGTGAGGAACTTGCATTTGCTCAATATAGCTGGCATTACGGATAAAGAAACCAGGATGCTCCTTGAGATAATCAATGATGGTTTGATCGTTGAGTTCGTTTTTCTCAGGGTAACAAAACTGCTCATTCTTATCCGTCATACCAAGCACCTCTCAAAAATAATATTATAGCTGGATTGTTCCATCATAAATATGCACAGCAGGTCCTGTCATATAAAGTGGGTTTCCTGTACCTTTCCATTCAATTGATAATGATCCACCCGGTAAATTAACTTTCACTTTTCTATCTAATAAACCTTGGGAGATCCCCACCGCGACAGCGGCACAGGCACCGCTTCCACAAGCTTGAGTTTCTCCAGCACCACGTTCAAATACCCGTAAATGCAATGTATTTCTATCAACCACCTGCATAAAACCAATATTGGCGCGCTCTGGAAAGCGTTCGTGTTGTTCCAATACTGAGCCCAATGACTCAACTTCCGCAGTTTTGATATCTTCCACTTGGATCACGCAGTGCGGATTTCCCATTGACACCACACCACATAGAACTGTTCGTTCCATCGCTCTGATAATATAGGTTTTTTCTACTTTTTGAGCACGAAACGGTACTTTTTGTGGTTCAAACTCTGGCTCTCCCATATTGACACAAACATCTTCATTATCCATAACATGTAAGGTCATTCTGCCAGACTGGGTACTGACTTTTATTTCTCTTTTATTTGTAAGCCCTTTTAGTCTTACAAATCGAGCAAAACAGCGAGCACCATTGCCACATTGTGCGACTTCACTCCCATCAGCATTAAAAATGCGGTAATGAAAGTCCAATTCAGGATCATAAGGTGCTTCAACTACTAACAGTTGATCAAACCCAACACCAGTATGTCGATTGGCTAACCGGCAAATTAATTCTGGTGAAAAATAAACATTTTGGGTAACAGCATCAACAACCATAAAGTCATTGCCTAACCCATGCATTTTTGAAAATTGCATCTTAACCCTGCCTGAAACGGGTGTCCCGTTTCTAATATTGACTAATTGTTTTGTGTTGAGGAAGTCTCAACTTGCTGGGTTGGCTGGGATGACTGAGTCATATTTGCCTGAGTATCTTCAGGCGGGAAATAGAGAGGGCCTTTCAAGCCACAACCAGAAAGAGAAATCAGTGTTATTATAGCAAGGGTGCAACGTAAATACGTTTTCATTCGAAATCTGCCTATCATTAATTTGGTTAATATCCTCTATAATCGCAGTTAGATCTCGAAAAGCAAATAGGAAAATGAAGATGAACGATAGTGAATTTCACCAATTAGCTGACGAATTGATGTCAGAAATAGAACAAACCATTGATAATTATGAAGGTGATGCAGATATTGATTGTGAAATCAATGGTGGCGTAATGACATTAACCTTTGAAAATCATAGTAAAATTATCATTAATCGTCAGGAAGCCTTTCATCAAGTATGGTTAGCAACGCGTTCTGGCGGTTATCATTTTGATTGGAAAGGTACACAGTGGGTTTGCGATCGTAGTGGCGGGGAATTTTTAACCATGTTGGCTCAAGCAATCAGCGAACAAAGTGGTGAAGCATTTTCTTTTTAACACAAACAACTAAGTGATGGGTGCTGGAAAGTCCCCATCACTTCTCTATCGGTTTTGCCGTGTCGATTATCAATGATGATGTACAGCCTGATAATCATTAAATCCTTGAATAGGCTTAGTACTCATCTCTTCTTTTGGTGCTGTTTTACCTAGATCACTTAGCTTACCAAACGATCCCCCAGCAAAAGGCAGTACTTGCGTTGCTCCATCCACTTTCACGATTTGATAAAACTGTGGCAAATTGAAGTTGATAAAGCTTGAGCCATAAGTAAAGCGATCATGAGATGAAGAGTAAAAACGGCTGACATCTTTTACTAGCTCTTCTTTACTACCTTCGCAGTGAGAATAAATCTCCACTCGATTAGCTTCATCTAAGATATAGATATTAAAGACATTATTATCCTCTGTTGTTTCAAAGAAGAACTGAATAATCCCTTCACAAGCAAAACCATCAATCACCGCGGGCAGATAACGGGCATCTTTACCTAATTTAACGGGTAATCCATGCAATTTGTTGTATGAAATAGCCCCATAAAATTCAATGGCATTCTCCAACTTTTGCACAGAAACATTAAGACGTTCAAAGAACAATCCCCATGTTTGCCCTGCAATACGTAATGCTTTAAAACGCCCTGGCTCTAATCTATTGGTTGATAAACGCAATTCAATACATTCTGAGACTAACTGTTGAACACGGGTGCGAATTAAACCACGTAGATGCTGGCTATAACAAAAAACTTCAACCGATGCAGGTGGGGCCGCATCTTGGTGCATTTTACCTAAAATAGTTTTTAACGATTCCAACATCGATTGCGTACCATTAAAATGCAGCGTTCTCACTTCATTCCAAGAGTTACGATAGAGTAAATCGATACTGCCAATTAAGCATTGCTCTTCCTCGCCAAAGCTAAATACATCCAACTTTCTAAAATCAAAATGCACCACTTGATCAGAAAAACGCTCTGTTGGGTCGACTTCTAAATTGACAATAATGGCTAAATGTCTAATTTCACAAGGGCTATACAGTGCTTTAGGCGTCGGGGCAGGTAAACGAATAGGAAAATGACTCGAGATATCCCGCACTAATTCATGAAGTTTAATTTCATCACAAGAGGAGTCACCTTGATGAATATAAACCTGTGAATCTTTAGTAAGTAACCCATTAAAATAAGACCACGCCACTAATTTATTTAAGTAACGGTTATATTCTAACGGTTGATGACCAACAATATGTGCAAAATCAGGAGCCCGATTATAAAGATACCAACCACTACGATTAGCGCGTCCAGGTGGCACATAGATAAAGGTTAAATGAGGCTCGGATAAATCAGGAGAAATCTGTGGATTAACCAGGGTTACTTTACCCGGTAGCGCTTCAAAAGCGGCATAAAGCTTACGTGTTAATACACCAATATCTTGTGGACTAGCACTGACACTTAAGTTATTACGGCGCGCAAAACGAATAAGATTACGATAGCTTTGCATCATCGTATCTAATAATTCATTATGTGCGTTACGAACGCGCTCTATTTTCCAGCTATCACGATTATCTAATATCGCTAAACGTTCGTGATCCCACTGCCACTGCGTGACTAACTGAGATAATACTTGGCGTCGCCAACCTGCAGGTTCATTCTCATTTTTTTCATTAGATAATTTTTCACAAACTTTCAGGTAGAAACAGCGACGGATTAAATCAAGGCGGGTTAAATCATTAATCGAAACTAAATAGCGGGTTACGCGCTCAAGCATCATACAATATGCATCTAAACCGTAATTTACGATTTCACCACGATGAAGATGCTGTTTCATTTCTAATGCCAACAATTTGCCATTAGGGTAATCCGCGGAATAGGCTTCCAATAAAATACTTTTTAATACGGCTTTATAAGGTGAATCAACACTCTTATAGAGTTGCCACAGGCTTGCACCAAAATACTCTTCGGCAGAAAGCTCACCCAATCCACCTAAATCAAGCCATTCATTGGGCGTTAATACACCTTGGGCATAGAGTGAATTAACATATTCATCGTAATGGTACTCTTCTTCTACTGGTACCATCGTCCATAACAAACGTTTACCTGCAAGGCGAACAGCGGTACGGTAGAACTCATCAAGTAACAGGATATGCTGAGTTGAGCCGCAATCTTCCCCACCTAAGCTACCACTTGCATGATGACGGAAGCGGTTCTCATCAATTAAGAAAAAAGTAACATCAATACCTAATTCTCCTGCCCATTGTTCTATCAGTAAACATTTACGTTGTAAACGCGCACGCTCATCTTGGTCCAGCCAAGATTGGTGACAGACCCAAATATCAATATCGGAGCAGTGACTTTGCCCAATCGAGGAAGTACTTCCCATCGAATAGATACCCGTAATAGGTAACTCTCCGCTGGTGTATCCATTCATTGGCTCATCACATGATGCATTAGTCAGCTTATTAACCCATTGACGTTGCACGTCATCAGGTTCAAAGAAACATGTACCATGAGGGACATTTCCTTGAATATAGCCTGGCAACTGAGGGTGGTGGTAATGCAGTAAAACAGGAATTAAACCATACACCTGTTTAAACACATCACTCATCGATGCAAATGCACGTTCCAGCCTGAGTTGATTAATCGCATCCAGCCGTTGCTTCAGTGTTTCAATATAAAGATACAAGAGTTTCGCCTGAACAATACTAAGAAAATAGTAGAATCTGAGTTTATAAATTACCGAGCTTTAATTATTCAATTATTAATAGATAAAACTTTACTAACAAAATCTCGGAAACGTGATCAATTTAACACCTTGCAAGCAAGGCGTAAAGAGGATCTCAAAATATAGCACCAAGATCTAAATTGCTTTTTTAGTCGCTTAATCGTATAAAGCAGAGCAAATAATGACTTTTATATCATAGAGATAGTCTATTTTACTTATAGAGAAAACATATAGAAAAAAGTGTTGATCGGCCATAAAACAGCTAAAATCGACGAGTTACCTTGTGATAACAAGT